>NZ_LOHY01000079.1 GCF_001559795.1 Pseudostreptobacillus hongkongensis
GTGAATTGCAACAGCCTCTAATATATTTATTTATTTGTATTAACTAAAGCTATTAACTCAGCTTTTGATTTGTATCCCATTTCAGTCATTTTTAATTCTCCATTATTGAATAATAATAAAGTTGGTATACTTCTAACTGAATATGTTGCTGCAATATCAGGGAATTGATCTACATCAACTTTAACTATTTTGTAATTTACTTCCTCACTTAATTCATCAAGTACTGGACCTAACATTTGACAAGGTCTGCACCATGTAGCAAAGAAATCAACTAAAACTAGCCCTTCATTTTTTAATCCATCAAAATCAACATTATTTTCTAAATGTAATACTTTACTCATTTTTTCCTCCTTTATTTTGCACTTAAGGCAGCCATTGTGTAGTAGTTATATGGTTTGTTAAAGTGCGGTAAGAAGAATATATCTAATAATTTAAATTTATCTATAGTAACTTTTTCTTGGATTGCAAGTGAGAACACATGTAATCCTAAAGATATATCTAATTTAGAAGCCATTTGTGCTCCTAATATTCTTCTTGTTTTTGCATCATAAACTATTTTTACTGTAACTTCTTCGTTTTCAGTTTTCATAAATTCAGGTTTTTGAACATCTGTAAATGAAGTTGATAATACTTCATATCCATATCTTTTAGCATTTTCTTCTGAAAGTCCAGTAGATACCATGTTTAATCCATAAATAGATATACCATTTGATCCTTGAACTCCTACTGTTTCTAAGTGAGTTCCACAAACATTATGTGCAGCTATAACTCCTGATCTAACAGCATTTGTTGCAAGTGCAATATAGTTAGTATTTTCTATAGCATTATCATATACTGTAGCACAATCACCTATAGCGTATACATCATCTCTACTTGTTTTTTGAGTTTTATCTACTAGGTATGCTCCATTTCTAAATGTTTCTAATTGACCTTTTAATAAGTCTGTATTAGGTCTAAATCCAACACATAATATTACCATATCAGTTTGATATTCAGATTTATCCGTAACAATTCCTGATACTTTACCATCTGTTCCTTTAATTTCTTTTAATAATTCACCAAATGATAATTCAATTCCATGTTCTTTTAAAGTTTCATTCATTTTTTCTCTAAATTCTTTATCATAATATGTTGATAAGCAATCAGTACTTGAATCTACTAGTCTTACTTCTCTTCCATTTCTCTTAAATGCTTCTGCAAGTTCTACTCCTATATAACCTGCACCAACAACTGTTACATGTTTAATTGTTGGATCTTTCATTTTTTCTATTACTTCTGCAGCATTTTGATAAAGTTTAACGAATTGAACATTATTTAATTCTCTTCCAGGTAAATTTAAATCTATAGGTAAAGAACCTGTTGATAAAATTACTTTATCATAACTTTCAGCATATTCAGTTCCATCGACTATATTTTTAGCATATACAACTTTTTTATCAAGATCTACTCCTGTAACTTCTGTTTGCATATAAACCTTAGCACCTGCTGATTCTAATTTTTCTTTATTAGAATAAAATAAACCTTCTGCACCATCAATTTGATTTCCAATCCATAATGCCATCCCACACCCTAAAAAACTAATGTTACTATTTTTATCAAAAACTGTAACTTCTGTTCCAGGATAATTTGATAAAATTGTGTTAATCGTTGCAGTTCCTGCGTGATTTGCTCCAACTACTACTACCTTCATACCTACCTCCATATGTATCTTTTAATTATATTTTTATTTTACCCTATAAGTTTTTAATTTTCAAGGGGTCATAGTGGTGACCCCTTATATAAATTTAAAAATTCTAATACATTTTCTTTTTTTACATGACTATTCCCTATATACTTCTTCCATATTTTACTATACCTAGTGTTATAAAATAATCCTAATGTATGTCTTAGAAAGTAATGTTCTTTTTCATTCATCGATTCCAAATAATGGAACATCTCTTCTAAAATTTCTTCATATTTTTTAATTTTAGTACCGTTAAGTTTATTTATTTCATTAGCTAACATAGGATTATCATATAAAGCTCTACCTATCATTACAGAATCTACATAACTATGATGTTTAATAATATCATCTATAGTTTTTATCCCTCCATTAATTTCGATATCTAAATTAGGTCTATCTTTTTTTAAATTATATACCATATTATAATCTAAAGGTGGTATTTCTCTATTTTCTTTAGGACTTAGTCCCTTTAATATAGCTATTCTTGAATGTACTATATATTTATCAGCTTTAATTATATCTACAAAGTCTAACAATTCTTCATATGAATCTATGATTCTATCATTTTCTAATACACCCTTACCATCTATACCTATTCTATGTTTAACACTAACTTTTTTGCCCGTATTTTCTTTTATAACATTTATCATATCTTTTACTAAATATGGCTCACTCATAAGATAAGCACCCATTTTATAATTTGAGACTCTATCCGAAGGACAACCTGCATTTATATTTATTTCATCATAATCAAAATCTTTAATATATTCACAAGCTCTTTTCAATTCTTCAAGACTAGAAGTTGCAATTTGTAAAACTATAGGATTTTCATTTTTATTTTTTTTCAATAATCTATTTACATCTCCATTAAGTATTGCAGGAGTTGTTATCATCTCTGTATAAAGAGTAATGTCTTTATTAATCATTCTTAAAAAATTTCTAAAATGAATATCAGTTCTATCAACCATAGGTGCAAGTGTTACATTGTATTTCATAATTCTACTTCTTATTTATCAAATATATTCCTACAGCCATTAAAGCAATTCCAATTAATCTATAAATATCAAAAGGTCTTACTTCATAACCAAATAATCCATAATGGTCAAATATCATAGCTGTACCAAGTTGTGAAAACATTAATAATACTGTTGCAGTACCTACACCTAATTGTGGTATACAAATTATTACAGATAAAACATAAATAGCTCCTAATATTCCTCCTAATAATTTCCACCAATTAACTGGATGTCCTAATTCTGATAAATTAGGTAATGTTTGTTTAGTAACTAAAGAATAAATAATTAAAAATATTCCTCCAACAACGAATGTTCCAACTGTAGCCCAGTATTGATTACCAAAAGACTTCCCTAATTCTACATTTACCGGTCCTTGAATAGTTACTATTATACCTGCAATTATTGTAAGTATAACAAAAAATAAATAATTTGTGTTTTGCATATTTTATTCCTTTCTTATTTTATCCCAAATATCACTCATCCTATTTTCAAACTTGTTATCTCCTGGAATATATAATTTTACTTTTTTATTAATATATTTTTGTTTAATATAGTTATTTTCATAATCATGTGGATAAATATATTTATCTGATCCTGCTTTTGTTAAATGATACGGTACCTCTTGTGCTCCGTTATTCGTAATTTCTTCAAAAGCTAAATTTACCGCCTTGTAAGCACTATTACTTTTAGGAGATAAAGCTAAGTATATAGCACACTCAGAAAGTATTATCCTTGATTCTGGCATACCTATTTCGCTTACTGCTTTTAAACAACTAGTCGCAATAACTATTGCATCAGGATTTGCAAGTCCTATATCTTCACTAGCAAGAATAACTAAACGCCTTGCAACATACATAGGATCTTCACCACCAAGTAATAATTTAGACATCCAATAAAGGGCAGCATCAGGATCTGAACCTCTTACTGATTTTATCATAGCTGAAATTGCATCATATCTATCAGCAAATACTTTTACATTAAGTAACTCAGATAATTCCTCAATACTTTTATCAAGAAAATCTGCTGTAATAATGGTTTCTAAATAATTTATTCCAACCCTTGCATCACCATCTGAAATAGTACTTAAAAATCTTAAAACTTCATCTTTTACAGTTATATTTTCTTCCTGTCTTATTTTTAACAGTAGTTCAAATATATTATCTTCAGATAATTTTTCAAAATTAAATACTATCATTCTTGAAAGTAATGCCTTATTTAAAGAATAGTAAGGATTTTCTGTAGTAGCTCCTATTAATATAACATTACCATTTTCTAAATCTTCTAAAAAAGTATCTTGTTGAAGTTTATTAAATCTATGTATTTCATCAAAAAATATCAGAGTTTTCTCTACATTATTTTCAACCTTTTCAAGTATTTCTTTAACTTCTGTTTTTGAAGACTTTATTGCATTTAAATATATATAGTTATATCCTAAACTTTCAGCAATAATTTTAGCAAGTGTCGTTTTACCCGTACCACTTGGTCCATAAAATATAGAACTTATCATTTTACCTTTTTCAAGAAATGGTTTTATTATTTTTTTTACCTTTTCTTGCCCAAGAAAATCATTTATACTACTTGGTCTATACTTATGTGACAAAGGAATTTTATCATAATTAAATATATTCATTTCTATCTACCATAAATTTTAGTAATATGTGCTATATTTTGAGATAATTCATCAGTTAACATTCCCTCTCCTAATCTCCATTGCCAATTTCCTGAAGCAAGTCCTGGTGTATTCATTCTTGAAAATTCTCCTAAATTTAAATAATCTTGCATAGGAATTATAGCTATTTCAGCAACTGATCTTAAAGCTAATCTTATTAAAGAATACACTATGTATGAATCATCATTTATATTTAAATAATCTCTAACTTCTCCCTTTTCTTCATCATTTAATTTAAAATACCAAGAGTTAGTTGTATCATTATCATGAGTTCCTGTATAAACAACAGTATTTTTATCATAATTATGAGGAAGGTAATCATTTTCTGGATCTTTATCAAATGCAAATTGTAATATTCTCATTCCTGGGAAACCTGATTCATTTCTTAAATCTATTACTTCGTCTGTTAAAGTTCCTAAATCCTCAGCAATTATATTTATATCACCTAATTTTTCTTTTATTTTATTAAACAATTCCATACCAGGTCCTTTTTCCCAAACACCATTAATTGCTGTTTCCTCACCATAATTTATAGCCCAATAAGATTCAAACCCTCTAAAATGATCTATTCTTATTATGTCGTATAAAGAAAGGTTAGCACGAACTCTGTCTATCCACCATGAATATTCAGTTTTTCTTAATGCTTCCCAATTAAATAATGGATTTCCCCATAATTGACCTGTTGCTGAGAAATAATCAGGTGGAACCCCTGCTACTTTCACAGGATTTCTATCTTTATCAAATAGGAATATTTCTGGATTTGACCAAGCATCAGCAGAATCCATAGATACAAATATAGGTATATCTCCTATTATTTCTATTCCATTTGCATTAGCATAATTCTTTAATTTACTCCATTGTTCATAAAACTTAAATTGTAAAAACTTTTGATAATTAATCTCATCTACTAGTTCTTTTTTGATATTATTGATAGCTTCTTCATCTCTATTTTTAAATTCAGTTGGCCATTCTTGCCATGAAATTCCACCAAAATGTGATTTCAAAGATGAAAATAAAGCATAATTATCAAGCCAGTATGAATTTTCACTAACAAATTTATTAAAATCTACATTATCAATATTAAATTTTGAAAATGCTCTTCTTAATAAAGGTAACTTATTTTCATATATTAATCCATATTCTATAGTTTCTTTATTTTCTCCAAAATATGTATTTAAAACTTCTTCATCTAAAAGTCCTTCATTTACTAAAGTTTCTAAATCAATAAGATATGGGTTTCCAGCAAAAGCTGAAAAACATTGATATGGTGAATCTCCATAACCAGTTGGTCCTAAAGGAAATATTTGCCATAATTTTTGATTTGATTTATTTAAAAATTCAACAAATCTATAGGCTTGACTCCCAAGAGTTCCTATACCTTCTCTACTAGTCAGAGAAGTTGGATGTAATAAAATCCCTGCTTTTCTCATATTCAATCTCCTTAATATTTAAATTTTTTATTTTCTCAAATTCTTTATTTATTTTATCACTTGTAATTGATAAATTTTCAAAATCTTTGCTTAACTTATTAAAATCTCTACTTAAATCATTCCATCTTTTTTCATATCTTACAAATTCATCTGAAAATTTAACTAACTCTTTTAAAATATACTCTGAATTTTCTCTTTTTATATTCTCTGTATTAACAAATTGTATGGTTGATATATATATCATTAGATTAGTTTGTGAACATATCCAAACTCTTTTTGAATAAGCATAATTCAATAATTCCTCATAATTTGTATATATATCATAAAATATTGTTTCACTAGGTATAAACATTATAGCTTGATTTATTGTTTCACCTTCTATTATGTATTTAGTCGCTATATCATCTATATGTTTTTTTACATTTTTTATAAATTCCCTTTTATATTCTGATTGTTTACTTTCTAAATATTTATTATAGTTTTCAAGAGGAAATTTAGAATCTATAGCAATCTTTTTTAAATTTTTATTTAGAAATACAACAGCATCTGCTATAGTTCCAGTACTAAATTTATACTGCCTTACATAAAGATTAGTATCTTGATATATATAATCAAGCACTTGCTCTAATCTTTGTTCACCAAATACACCTCTACTCTTTTTGTCCGATAATATTTTTTGTAAACTTAAAGTTTCATCAGTTAACTTCTCAATATTTTTTTGAGCTTCATCAATTTTAGCCATTTTTGACACAAAAGACTGTAATGTAACATTAATATGATTATTATATTTAAAATTATCATTTTTAATATCACTTTTAAATTCATTTATATCTTTAGTTAACTTTTCCTTATTATCAAAAAGAATATTTAAAATATCATTTTTATCATATTTAGCTGTTTTTAATAAAATAATTAAATACATTAGAATAAATATGATTAAAATCATTAAGATAATTAATAAATAAATCATATTATCACCTAAATGTCCTTAACCAGTTTTTTATTTTCAAATATAATCTCATTAATTATTCTATCATATTCTCCTTTTTTATCATCATTCATCAATGAATAAATCTCATTGTCATCAATTGAATAACCCTCTATCATATTATTTAAAGTTTCAACATTTAATACATCAGGATTCTTATTAATTTGATAATATGTAACATTTAATTTACTATCAAATACTTCATTTATTAAAACTAAACTCTGAAGAATCCTTATCCCTTCTCTTATTACAGATTTAGGAAGACTTGTCCTTATTTTTAAATCAGTTATTGTATAAGGATCTTCATCATTTTCAAATCTCTCTATTAATATATACATAAGATATAGTCCTAATCTTTTTTGAGATGATAGAGAAAGAGTATGTCTTTCTTCAACGAATTCTCTTGAAGTTTGTATACTATATGTAATTTGAGAACCTATTAAAATAACTGTCCAAACATACTTAATCCAAATCAAAAATATCGGAACAAAAGCTAATGATCCATAAATTAAATTATAATTACTAATGCTTATTTGTAATAACATATATAGGTTATATGTTATTATTAATCCTACATATGTTAATATACTTCCTATAAGCGCTGGTATAAATTGAACTCTTTTATTAGGTATTAACACAAACACTCCTAAAATAAATATTATACTTAATAGACCATTTAATATTTTAACTGTTATTTGCGCTATAAATGGTATATTCCCAAAATACTTCATTAATATATTAAGTATAAATGAACTTGATGCAATAATTAAAAATATAAATAAAGGCGCTATAAATACTATAGCTATATAGCTAATTAATTTATCCTTATAACTTCTCCTATCTTTAACATTCCATATATTATTAAAAGTATCTTCAAGTAAATTTAGCATACTAATTACTGAATAAACTAAAATTATTACTCCAAGTCCTGTAAGTATTCCACCCTTTGCTGTATTAATTATATTATTGGTAACATCTATAACATAGTTTAACATTGTTTCATTTTGATTTACTAAAGATGTGAGTTGTTTTAATATTATTTCATCTAATCCAAATCCCTTACTTATTCCTAAAACTATTGCAAAAAAAGGAAATATTGTAAGTAGCATCATATATGTTAAATTTGAAGCAAGTAGTGATAAATCAGATGAAAAATAGTTTTTTATGAAAATTTTTGATATCTTAACAATCTTATTAAAATATTTTTCCATATCCCCCCCTATTTAACTATTATTGTTTTCTTTTCTTTATATATTTCATCTAATATTTCATCATAGTTTTCTATTTTAGCCTCTTCTTCTAATACTTTTTCTATTGTAGGTTTAGTATTAGGATGACGAGGTGCAAACATACTACATGAATCTTCATGTGGTTCTATAGACTTTTCATAAGTCCCTATTTCACGAGCAAGTTCTATTATTTCTATTTTATCCATACCTATTAAAGGTCTAAATACAACCATATCTTTTACACATTCATTAGTACAATTCAATCCTTCTAATGTTTGAGATGCAACTTGACCTAAACTTTCCCCAGTTACAAGGGCAGATAGATTATTTTCTTTTGCAATTTTTTGTGCAAGTCTCATCATAGCACGTCTTGTAAGTATAGTAGCGTACGCTTTATTAGTTTCTTGATTAATTGCTTGCTGTATTTTTAAAATATTTAAAGTATAAAATTTAGATTTTAAATTATATTCCTTTAATATAGTAACTAATTCTTCAATTTTAATTAAAGCCTGTTCTGATGTAAAAGGAAAAGAATGGAAAGTTACAAAATCAAGTTTAAGTCCACGCTTTGCCATTAAAAATGATGCAACTGGAGAATCTATCCCTCCAGATATTAAAGAAAGTCCATTACCTGCAGATCCTAAAGGTAATCCTCCATAACTACTAATTTTTTCAGTATATATATATGTATTTTCTCTAATATCTAAACTTATTAAAACATCATAATCTTTCATAGATACTTTTGTAAATTCTGAATTAATTAATATATGTGCTCCTAATTCTTTTGCAAAATCCATAGAGTTCTTTTCAAATTTTTTATTACCTCTATTAACTTCAACTTTAAAAGTTCTACACCCTTTTAAGTATAAATCATTTGCTATTTCAAGAATTTTTTCTTTAATTTCTTTTTCATTAGTATTTACTCTAACAGAAAAATTCATATTATTAATACCAAAAACTTTTTTTAAATCACTTATTAATCCTTCAATGTTAGTATCATTAGTATAAACATAAAGTTTAGACATATCATTTATAAGATCTGCATCATAGTTTTTAATTTTATTCATTATTCTTTGCTTAATATTAGATTCAAAAACTCCTCTATTTTTACCCTTTAAAGCAAGTTCACCATAACCTAATCCTATCGCATTTATCTTATTTAACTCTATCATATTATTCACCTATCTTTTTAGCTTTAATCCAGTCTGAATTTTTACCTTGAGTATAATTAGCTATAAATTCTTCTTTAAATTCTTTAAATCTTCCTTGTATTATAGCTTCACGTGCCTCACGCATAAGATTTAATAAAAACCATAAATTATGATAAGTTGCAAGTCTTTGACCTAAAACTTCATCTGCTTTAAATAAATGTCTTATATATGCTCTTGTATAGTTTCTACAAACGTAATTATCCGCAACATCTAAAGGTCTATCATCATATTCATATTCCTTATTTTTTATTACAAGTCTTCCATATTTTGTAAATACCGTACCATGTCTCCCAATTCTTGAAGGATGAACACAATCCATCATATCAACACCATGTTCTATTGCTTCAAGCATATCAAGTGGTTCTCCTACTCCCATTAGATATCTCGGCTTATTTTCAGGTAATTTAGGTGTAGTATATGCTAATATTCTATACATATCTTCACGAGGCTCACCAACTGCAAGTCCTCCTATAGCATATCCTGAAAAATTATCATCCATTTCAAATAATTCAGTATATGATTTATCTCTTAAATCTTCATAAATTCCACCTTGAACTATAGCAAATAACCCTTGTTTTTCTGGATTTTTATTCGCCTCTATACATCTTTTAGCCCAACGTGTTGTTCTTTCTATAGAAGGTATTAGATATTCTCTACTTGAAAGTCCTGGTGGGCATTCATCTAATACCATCATAATATCTGAACCTAAATTATTTTGTATTTCTATTGATTTTTCAGGAGATATAAAGTGTTTAGACCCATCTAAGTGTGATCTAAAATATGCACCTTCTTCTTTTATCTTTCTTAAAGCTCCTAAAGAAAATATTTGAAATCCTCCACTGTCTGTAAGCATAGGCTTATTCCAATTCATAAATTTTTGTAAATGACCAAATTTAGCTATTAATTCATCTCCTGGTCTTAAGTATAAATGATATGTATTACCAAGTATAATTTCAGCTCCCATTTCATTTAATTCTTCAGGTGTCATAGTTTTAACTGTAGCCTGTGTTCCCACTGGCATAAATATAGGTGTATGTATTATACCGTGAGGTGTTTCTATAACACCTGCTCTTGCATTACCATCACTATATTGTTTTGTATATTTAATAGGTTTTTCCATTTTTTCCTCTCTACTTTCTAATGATACTTATTATTTCACGCATAGATGTTAAATGTTTTACTAATTTTTCAAAGTCTTCTTTTTTTCTTACTAAAATACTTAAAGTTAGCATCCCTACTTCTTTTCCGTCTTCTTTAGTATTTGTTGTGTTAACTCCTGTTAAGTCCATTTTATATTCCCCTAATATCCTCATTATATCCATTAAAAGACCCTGTCTACCATAAGTTTTAATAGTGAAATTAACTTGATATTTAACATTTGTTTCACTTATGACCTTTTCATCCCATAAAACTTCAATTCTACGTTCTGGTTCATTTTCTATTAATTTAATCATATTCTTACAATCTTTTCTATGTATAACTATACCTCTTCCACGAGTAACAAATCCGTCTATATCATCTCCTGGTAAGGGTGAACAACATTTAGCAAAGTTAAATAAAGTATTTTCACTTCCTGTAACTTTTATTCCTAAATTTTTCTTATTACTTAATTTTGCATTCCCTTTATCTGTTTCCTCTTGTATAGTTTCTTCTATACTCTGAACATCTTTTTGTTCAAACTTAGATATGAATGTATCAAGTGATAATTCAAAAGTTGCAAATTTATAATATAGTTGTGAAAGATTATTTAAATTATATTTTTTCATATATAATAAAACTCTTTCATCTTCTTCATATTCTTTAAATTTAAGTCCTATTTTAAGAAAAGCATCAGTTACAAGAACTTGACCTTCTTGAGACTTAGTTTCAAATTCTCTATCTTTAAACCATTTTTTTATTTTAGATTTAGAACTTGGATTAGTTACTATATTTATCCAATCACTTCCAGGTCCTTTAGCTGTTTTAGATGTTAAAATTTCTATTTTATCTCCATTTTCAACTACATAATCTAAAGTTACTATCCTATCATTTACTTTAGCTCCTATAGTTCTATAACCTATTTGAGTATGAACTTGGAAAGCAAAATCAAGAACTGTAGAACCTGCTTGTAATTCTACAACATCTCCTTTAGGAGTAAATACAAATATAGTTTTTTTAAGTATATTTACAGTTACTTCTTTAGCAAAATTATCATCTATTTCTGTCTGATTTGATTCTATAATTTTCTTTACTGCAGCATAATACTTCTCATTTTTATCTTTATTTTTCTTTTCCTTATATTTCCAATGAGCTGCTACCCCTTCTTCAGCTATCAGATGCATCTGCTCTGTTCTAATTTGTATTTCTATTATTTGACCTTCAGGACCCTTTACTGTTGTATGTATAGATTGATAACCATTAGATTTAGGAGCTGCAATATAGTCTTTAAATCTTCCTGAGACAGGTTCAAACATTGAATGTGCTATTCCAAGAACAGAATAACAATCTACTTCTCTTTCAGTTATAACTCTAATTGCAGTAAGATCCATAAGATCTGCAAATTTTTTATCTTTTTCCTTCATTTTTCTATAAATACTATATAAATGTTTAGGTCTTCCATTTACAACAACTTTAATATTATTATTCTTTAATTCTGTTTCTATCATAGAAATTATATCTGCTATATATCTTTGTCTTTCTTCTTGTTTAGTACTTACTAAATTTTTTATTTCTGAATATGCTTGATTATTTAAATAATAAAAGGCTAAATCTTCAAGTTCAGATTTAATCTTTCCCATACCTATCCTATGTGCTATAGGTGCAAAAACATCTTGTGTTTCTTTTGATTTTTCTATTTGCTTTTCAGGTGTTTGAAATTTTAAAGTTCTCATATTATGTAATCTATCAGCAAGTTTAATTATTACAACCCTAACATCTTCTGACATTGCAACAACCATTTTTCTAATATTTTCTATTTTTTTACCACTACTTTTGGGTAAATTTCTTAGTTTAGTAACTCCATAAATTAAATTTGACACATCACTTCCAAAACTATATTCTATATCTGATAAAGTAATCATAGTATCTTCTACAACATCATGAAGTATACCTGCAACTATAGTATCCGTATCCATTCTAAGATTAAGTAAAATATTGGCAACTTCTAGTGGATGAACTATATATTCTTCTCCACTTTTTCTAAGTTGTCCCATATGTGATTCTTTAGCCAAAGTATAGGCTTCCTCTATTTTTTTTATATCTAACTCTTTATGATTTAATAATATTTCTTCTTTCATCTTTTCAAAAATTTCATTACCTGTCATAAGTTCCATAATTCAAACCTCGCATTTCAGAATAAGTGATTAAATTTTAACATATTTACACTAAAATTTCCAGCTACTTCAATATATATTTCAATTTTTTATTTTACTTGTAATTGTATAGAATTTAAGATATAATTAAAGTATAATAGTATATAATTATATAAAAGGAGGTCATCTAATGCTAGTACAATCAATAGATAGAGCTATGAATATTCTTGAAATATTATCTCAAGGAAATAATTTATCCTTAGCAGAAGTATGCAAAAAAAGCAAATTACATAAAACAACTACTTTTCGTATACTTCATTCATTAAAGGAAAATGGTTATGTTAAACAAAATAAAAAAGGACAATATTCATTAACATATAAAATGTTTAGAGTTGGAAATAGAGTTGTTCAAAGTATAGATTTTGCTCAACCAGCTAAAAGTCATATAACTAAACTTGCAGTTGAAACGAATCAAACTATACATCTTGTTATACGTGACGGTAATCAAATACTTTATATAGATAAATTTTCACCAGAAAATACTTCAAACACTATGGAATGGTCAAAAATTGGTAGACGTGCACCTATGCACTGTACTGCTGCTGGTAAGGCTATACTTGCATATTGTAGTGAAGAAGATATACTTAATATATGGGATCAAACTGATATAATAAAATATACAGCTAGAACCATAATAAATGTAGATAGCTTATTTGATAATTTAAAATTAACAAGAAAAAATGGTTATTCTGTAGAATATGAAGAATATGAATTAGGTCTTTATTGTATAGGTACCCCTATATTTAATTCTAAAAAAGAAGTAGTTGGTGCTATTAGTATATCTATACCTCTTAATGATGATACACCTAGAAGTTTCTATATAGATAAAATAAAAGATGCTTCTAAAAAAATATCAAAAAAATTAGGATATGAAATAGATTAAATATTATATAAAAAGGAATTAGTCTTAATAAAACTAATTCCTTTTTGCTTTATTTACATATATTTTCTACTAACCATCTTTCAAATTCTTCTTCATTAACATCTACAGCATAATTAACATTTGGATTTTTATCTCCATTTCTAACAGTATAATAATCTGCAACAAAAGAACCTATTGCTGCTCCTTCAGTTGCAACATCTATATATTTTTTTTCAAATCTAAACATTTCAGGATTTAACAAGTATGCAATTGTAGTAGAATCATGCATAATTAATCCTTGTTCAAATCCTTCTCCTCTATAATATTTAAATATAGAGTAACACATATTAGACACCTTATTAAAAGTTTTTAACTTATCTAAACTTTTAGATCTAATTCTACATTTTCTAGTTACATCTAATCCAAATACTGTTATTTTTAATCCAGAATCAAAAACTATTTTAGTCGCGTGAGGATCTTTATATACATTAAATTCAGCTGCTGTATTAGTATTTCCTAAAGAAAGTGATCCTCCCATTATTACAACTTCCTCAATTTTTTCTTTTAAATATGGATATTGTATTAAAAGTAATGCTAAATTAGTTGATACTCCAAGAATTACTACAGTAACTTTATCTATAGATTTTTCTAAAACTTCTTTCATTGCTTCAACAGCATTTTTTTCCATAACTTTTCTTGTAGGTTCTGGTAATTCATACCCTCCTAAACCAGATTCACCATGAACATCTGAAGCATTCATTTTAGGATCAAAAAATATTGATCTAGGAGCTCCTTTTGCAACTGGTACATCACTATTCATAAACTCTAATATTTTAAGAGTATTTTTAGTTGTCTTTTCTAAATCAACATTCCCAAATACTGAAGTAAATAATTTTATGTCTAACTTATCGTTATTATTTAATGCAGCAATAATTGCAGCTGCATCATCAATTCCAGGATCTGTATCAATTATTATAGGTCTTCTATTCATTATATCCTCCTAATTTTAACATATATATTTGTAACAACAAATACCACAAAAGTTGGAATAACCCAAGCCATATCAACACTTGAAAACGGCATATACTTAATTATATTATTTATAACATAAATATTAATATTTAATATAGGCAATACAGATAATAAACTTATAAATATAACTGTATGAATTGTAGCATTATATATTAATCTATTACCATCAAAAAATTTATCTAATATACCTAAAATTATAAGTACAATAGCAATGGGATTAATCATATATAATATAGGTTTAGTAAATACTAATATAGAATCTAATCCATAATTTGCAAGTATTAATGACATAGTTATCCATATAAGTAACCATTGTTTATAACTTAAAAATTTATACTCTTCACTAAAATACTCACTAGTACATATCAAACTTGATATACATATAGATAAACATGCTATTAAGAATGTAAGAGAAAGTATTATTCTTCCAAATGGTCCAAAAATATAAAATACTGCTTCATTTAATATTTCTGCTCCATTAGTTGTATTAGCAAACATACCAGCAGTTGAAGCTCCTATAAATGCAAGCATCATATATAAAGAACTTATTAATAAAACTAAAATAAATCCTGCTTTTACAGTAGTTCTAAGCATATCTGATTTTTCTTCAAGACCTTTATATATTAAATTCATGGTTAAAACTATACCAAAATTTATAGAACTAACTGCATCAAGAGTGCTATAACCTTCTAAAAATCCCATTACAAAAGGAAATTTAGCATAGTTATTTTGAGCTTCTAATAAATTCCCAGCACCTTTAAAAAATAGTCCTAAAAACATGAATACTATTAATATAAATAATAGTGGTGATAGTATTTTCCCTAATTTATTAACCAACTTACTTGGATTAAGACAAAGAAAATAAACTATAACAAAAAATATAACTGTATATATAGTTCTAACTAAATATATATTAATATTAGGATCTAAATATGGCTCTAATATTATAGAAAAAGGTGTAGTTGCTGCACGCGGTATAACAACAGAAGGCCCTGTACTTATATATGTTATAGCTATAAACCAACTCGTAAATTTAGTAGATACTTTATCTGTAATATTAGAAAGCTTGTCATGCATCATAACAACTATAATTCCAAGTATAGGAAGCACAACACCCGATATACAAAATCCAATTATACTTAACGTTAGATTATTTCCACTAAATTTACCAAGCATAGGTGGAAAAAGTAAATTTCCTGCTCCAAATATCATACCAAAAAGCATAAAACATATTTGTATAAAATCTTTTTTATTTAAATTTTCCCTCATTATTCCCCACTTCTATTTATATCTATTTTTTAAATCCGTATTATCTCTATTAGTTAAATATACAGGTAATCCATAACTTTTAAATATATCCTCCGCTCTTATAATTTCTTCTTTTTCTGGAGTTCTTGTATCTCTTAACTTATATTCCTTTTTCATAGTATCCCATTTAGGCGTACCCATTTGATGGAAAGGTAATATATCTACCCTTTCTACATTCTTAAATTTAGAACAATATTGTGCCCATTTATGTAGATCTTCTACATCATCAGAATATCCAGGAACTAATACATATCTTAACCATACTGGTTTATTTATTTCTTCTAAATAATCTGCCATTTTTAATGTAGGCGCTAAATTAACTGATGTTAATACCTTATACTTATCTGGATCTATATGTTTAATATCTAACATTATTAAATCAGCAAGTTCAATAGCTTTTTTAGATTTCTCAGTAAATATATATCCAGATGTATCTATACATGTATGTATACCTTCTTTTTTACATAACTCGAATAATTCTACTATAAAATCTGATTGAACTAATGGTTCACCACCTGAAACGGTAACACCTCCTGATTTTATAAATCCTCTTACTTTTAGTATTTCTTTAAATACATCTTCTGCATTCATAAGTTTTTTATAATCTTTTCTATTCCAAGTATCAACATTATGACAATATAGACATCTTAAAGGACATCCTTGTAAAAATAGTACAAATCTTATACCTGGTCCATCTTTTGTTCCGAATGATTCAAAAGAATATATATATCCTTGTTTCTTCTCTTCCATGATAACCTCACTTATATATTTTCTAATATTTTAATTATATCCTTTTATTTAAAATAATGCAAGAATATAGAAATAAAATAAAAATATATACCTCATCATTAAGAAATATTGGTATATATTTGTATTTTACATTCTTCTTTAATCTATCTAATTTCTAAGTTAGCTTCAATTTTTAAATTTAGAGTATATGGTGGTATATATATATTTTCTATACTATCTTGTGCATCTTTAATTATATCACTATTACTCTTAGACATATTCAATTTATTATCATTATATCTATAATATAAATTAGTATATAACTTATGTTCTAATTTATTTTCTAGTTCAGATATATTTTTAATTTCACCTATTTTAATATCTTCTATTTGATCTAATCCTTTTTTCTTATCCATAATATCTTTATATACTTCTTCATATATAGCTTTTTCATACTTACTTATATCATCTAAACTATAAGTTAAAGAATTTAATTCAACTCCTAATTCTCTTAGTATAGATACAAGTAATGAAAGATTTTTTAAATCTTTAGTTTTTATTACCATATCATGGTTAACTTCAAATTCAGTTATATTTTTTTGAACTTCTTTTTTATTTTCTAATTTATTATTTTGATATTCAGAAAGCTTAATACTTATTCCAAGTTTATTAAGTTCTTTACTTATATTATTAAACACAACGTTAGCTTCATTATATGCTTCTTTTACACCTTTATTAGTTTTTCTAATATTTATGTATAAGTTTCCATCAGAATTTGTAAGCCCTAAATTATTTTTTTCAAGTATAGATATAAATTCTTTATAGTTAGTTGTATTTATATCGCCAATCTCAGCAACAATTAAAGCTTCATTTAATACTTCACCTTCTTGTTCTAATCTATATTCCTTTTTATCTTTCTTATTACTTTCATAGTTTAATGTTTCAAACTTAGTATATGATATATTTGCCTGTTTTAAAATTTCTCCTATCTTATTTACAAGTTTAGAATTTTCATTACTTGCATCTTTTAATGACTTATCAGAAACATTATTAATACTAAATGAAATTTGAGCTTCATCTGGAGTTACATTTCTTTTAACTACAGAATATACTTTAGTTTTTTTATCATTTTCTTTATTTTCTTTATTTTCTTTATTATCACTTGCTAAAAATTCTATTTCTAAATTATTTTCAAGTTCTATAGTAGGAACTTTTAAATTAGGCCCTTCTTCATCTTTACTAATATTTGCTGATTTAAAGCTTTTTACCTGTGGCATAGCTACTGCATACATAACCATTTCACTTGAAACATCTAATTCATCACTTTTAGCTGCAACATTTATTTTATTTGCTAAATTTTCTACTACATATCTATCTTCACTAATATTTTTTACATTCTTAATAACATATTCATTTGGTAATAAATACTTAGCACGTACTTTAGCTTTTTCATAAGAACTCTTATACATATCAAGATAAATCTTATTTAAATTAGAAACTGAATAAGAAATATTTCCATCTAAATCAATATTATTCTTTTGAGCTATAGCAACTAATAAATTTATTTTTTCAAGATTTCTTAATTTAATAGAAAAGTTAGTAGACACTTCATATTTATCTTCTCTATTTTCTTCTACAATTTCTATAGTTTCTATAAATTTAAAATTAAAATCTCTATTTAAGAGTTTTTTCAATTCATTTACTTTAGCATATATATCTTTAAGATTTGTGTCTTTACTATTACTTTCTTTACTAATAGTAAATTCTATCACATTTTTATTTATCTTATATGATATTTCACCTATTTTTTCTAAAGCTTCTATTACAATTGAAGCCTCATTTGGATTAACATTTAATGTAAAATTCATATTAGTTGTATACTTTAATTTTTTATTTTTAATTTCTATAGTCTCAGAAATTTTACTATATCTATAATTATCTGTACTTACACTATCAAAAACAATTCCATTTTCTTTTAATTCCTTAAAAAATGAGTCCATTGAATTACTATTTTGTTTTTGAGCATATTTCATGTCCTTATCTTTATTTTTAACTAAAAAATTTATTTTAGCAGTATCTGCTTTTATTTCTACAGTAGATTCTGCATTAGTTTTAATACTCATCTCATTTGCTAATAAGTTAATACCTCCTATTAAAGATAGCATTAAAAATATTTTTTTCATATATCTTCTCCAATTCTTTATTTAAATATACATTAATTATATTCTATATTTCTTTTTTTTTAATTTGAATTTTTTATAAACAATTCTTTGTGTCAAATTATATTATCTCCCATCTTAAATATGGGCAACATAATAGAAAAAATAATGATAGAAATAAAGAAGGCAATTAAAATAATAGATAAAGGTTCTATGATTTTAATAAACATTTTTGATTCTACTGTAATTTTTTCCATGTATATTTTTTTTAAATATTCGAAGTTTTTTTTAAGATTTCCTGTTCTTTCTCCTATCTCTATAAAAGAAACATATTCTTCATTAAATATAGGGCATGAATAGAAAGTTTTATGTATATTAACACCCTTACTTAGTTTTACACTTATTTTTTTATATTCTCTCCTTAAGTATGTATTATCAATATCAACATTATAATTTAGTGCTTCAACTAAATCTAAGCCCGATAAAAGTAATATGTATATATTTTGTGAAAATTCCAATAAATACTTATTTTTAAAATATGGTATGTATAAAACATATTTATCTATCTCTTCTTTAAATTTTTTCTTAATAAGTAATAATAAAAAAATAATAGAAATCAAGAAAAATATAATATAGATATATTCATTAAAAATTAGTTCACTTAAATATATTACTATTTTTGTTATTTTAGGTAATTCTGCATTCATTTCCTTATATATCTCAACAAATTGAGGTACTATAAATATTAGCATTACTAAAAGAATAATAACTGATAATAATAAAATCATAATAGGGTATATCAGTATATTTAAAGTTTCTTTTTTTAAATTATCCTCAAATTCATATTTTTCTTTTAATATTTTAAGAACTTCTTTTAAATTTCCACTTTTTTCTGCTATTTTCATAAACATTTTAAGTTCTTTATCTGTACTCAATTCAGAAAATGATCTAACCAAACTATTACCTGATTCTAATAATTTTTTTATTTTAATTATTTTCTGTTTTTCACTATCTTTAAATATATTTATGAGTATATTTAAGGCTTCTATTAATTCTACATCTGCACTTACTAAACTTTCTAATTTTATTATAAAATACTGTTTAAATTTCATATTATTCTATTATCCTTGATTCTATTTCTATATATAAACTTCTTTTTTCTTTACTATTATTTCTTTTCTTAAAAAAAGTCCCAAATATAGGAATCTCTGATAACCCTGTAACACCATTTTGATATATTTTGTATCCCTGGCTTTCAATTCCACCTATAAATATACTTTCATTATTCTTTACTATCATTTCTGTTTCCAGTATGTTTTGTGACTTGCCATTACTTGATTTAGTTCCTAACTTAAAATTACTTATTTCAGTATATATCTCCATTTGTATATACTCATTATATGACTTATATACTATTTTAGGTTTAACTTTAATAATAATACCTGCTTCATAACTTTTAATACCTTTATTTTCTTTATTACCAAAATTAATTATCATCTCATCAGTAATTTTAAGTTCTCCACTTGAGCCTTCTACAACTAAAATTGATGGTGTAGATTTCACACTTAATTCCCCTTTTTCTTTTAAAGCATCTATATTTATATCTAAAATATTACCTCCTATATTTAATAGACTACCTAAGGATAATTTATTATCTAAAAATTCTGCTATATATCCATTTTCCCCCTTAGCAGATCCCAATTTCCAGTTAAAACCTAATCTATCAAATAAGTTATAACTAGTATCTATAATATTTAACTTAATAAGTACTTGTCTTTTTTTTCTGTCTATCTTATGTAATATTTCTTTCAATTTCAATATATTTTCTTTATTACCAACCATAATTATAGAATTATCAAGTTCCCTTAACTCCAAATCAAATAAACCATTTAAATTTTTTATAGTATCTTTTGTATTTAAATTCTGTAATCTGTATTCTGAAATTATTTTATTATCTTTAGGTTTAGATTTATTTACATGTTTTTCTACCTTTTCTATACTTATACTTTTAGCTTTCTTCATATCCTCATCTTTAATATATTTATTTTTAGGAAATACAATACTTATAACCAATAAAAGTATAATTAACTTTTTCAAGTTTTTTCCTCCTTTAAATATCCTATACTAATTTCAAAATTATCTTCATATATATGTATGTCTGTATAAGTAGTATCAATATACAAACTTGTATTATATACATAGTACATAAACTCATAAAAAGATTTAAAATCTCCAACAAATCTAAAAGTTATATATTGAAGCGTAGTCTTATTGTCTTTTAATTTTTCTACAGGACTTGAACTATCAATTAATTTTAGTTTTGATTCATTTGAAAGTACATATATCATTTTAATAAATTCTTCCCCTACTATATATTTATCGTTAAAATCAATTTCATAATTTTCTTTTACATTAATTCTATTTTCTAATTTTTCATAATTATTATTAAGTTCTGATATTTCTAATAAAATACTATCATTTCTTTGTTTAAGTTCATTATAGCTTGAATATGTTCTATATGCATAATAAAATAAAATTAAGAGATTTATAATAATATATTTACTATACTTTTTTATTATTTCCAATTTCATAGGTAAACTCTATCTTATCATTATTATCTTTTATTTCTTTTATTAAGACTATATCGTATTCTTCTTTTAATTTATTTTCAAAAGAATATAGCATATCAATATTTTCTATATTACCTTTAACAGTCCATCTATCTTTGTTATACGCTATATCAGTATATTCTACTCCATATACTATACTTTTTAAAAATAGCTCTATATCTAAATATATAGGTTTCTTAAATATATTTTTTAAATCATTATTATAACTTTCTTTTTCTTCAACCATATTATTTAAACTTTCAATTTTATCTTTCATATCTGAACTTATTTGTGTATTTTTAATTATATATGTATTTAATAAATTCATATCATATTTACTATTTATAAATAAATAAAAAATAACATTAATTATAGCTAATATAAAAATAAATATATATATCCCTTTTATATCTAATCTATATTTCAAATAATTACTATGCACATACTTGACATCATAAGTTCTTAATTTATTCCACACCTCTTCTTCTGATATTATAAGGACATGGTCAGGAAAATCCTGACCCTGTTCTAAATCACTTTTAGCAAAATTTGTGGTTTCTATTTTTTCAAGTTTATGACTATATTTAATCATATATGAAATATCATCATATACTATAAAAATATTAGTATTATTATATTCAGATAAAAATAATTCTAAATAATGGCTTAAATATATTTTATTAAATTTTGATCTTTTTCTAAATTTACATAACTCATCTAAAATTTCTTTTTTTATACGTACTTTATTATTTTCTATATTAAAAAAACAAATATCAGCTATCAAGTATATGTTAATATCATTTGACAAATTTAATTCATTAAAAATATCTTCTAACTCAAAGTTAATATCCGAATAAGAATTAACATAATTATTACCATCAAATTCTAAATATATACTTTCCTTAGATATGTATACCAATAAATTCTTATCCAATAACATCACCATCAAAACCTAAATCCTTAACAACTATTTTATTATTATTTAGTAATTTTATTTTTTCCTTTTTTAATACTTCAAAATCACCTATTTTTTTATAAAGACCTATATCTAATATATTTTTGCTAGTTTGATCTATATACTTTATTCTATATCCTCCCAAACTTACTCCATTATTAAATATTAAATGTTCTAAAATATATCCTTTTTCTATTTTAGTAAGTCCTGTATCAAAATAACTATTATCATCTAAAATTTCTATATTTTTAATATCTGAAATACTTAGAAATAAGGTTGATAATTTTTTAGATAACTTATCAAAATCAAAAACAGATTTTGCAAGTATCTTTTCATTTCTATTTAAATCTTTTATAACCTCATTTTTAAAATCATAATTTCTAGATATATTATTAAATATTTTTATTTTAGACTGATTATATATAACTATAGAAGTAGAAATAGTCGTGAATATAAAGCTAATTATCAATATATATATTAAACTTAACCCACTATTTTTTTGTTTCATAGTTTTATCACCTTCTCAAATTTAACCCCCTTGTATTCTAAATCAACAATTAAAAGATCATTAACATTAGAAAATTTTACTTCATCACATTCAAGTATCTTAATATTTTTCCCATACTTACCATCTATTTTCTTAGAATTAGATATATATATACCATTATTTTTAAATTCATATTTTATATAACTTCCATGCTTTCTTACAATTATACTATTATCACTTATACTAATATCATTACTAGCTATATCACGTAACTTTATAGTTTTATATAGTTCTTCAAAAAAATCTATTTCTATTTTCAATTGATTATAGTCTTCATTAATATTAAATTTATTTTTAAATATATATACTGTATATCGATTTATAAAAAATATTATCAAAAGAAAAATAAATAGACTAACTATACCTTCAAGCAATAAATACCCCTTATTATTCTTTTGGAACATACATTCCTTCCTCATTATTAACCTCTATAGCATAACCTTTAAATTCATTTAGCATCCCACTATTCATATTATTAGGAGTTATACTTAAGTTGTATTTAGTATTAGTATTTTCAAATTTTATGGAAATGTCTAAATAAATCAAAAGATCTGATATATTTTTAAACTCTTTATTTTTGCACGAAAGCTTATTAATCTTTTCATTAGAAAACATCTTTATATGTTCTATAATATTTTTTTCTAATCTTCTATTTTCTATTTTTTTATTTATATTAATATTTAGTTTATATATACTAATAAATGTATTTGATAATGGTATCAAAAGTATGAGTAGCATAGAAATTGATATAACTAACTCAATTAAACTTTCCCCTTTATTTTTTATAACCCCATAAAAATCATTCCTAGTATAAGCATAGGTGCAAATGGTATATACTTATCTTTTTTACCTATAAGTTTTATTATTAGTATATATATAAGTGAAATAATACAAACTAAAGTAAAATATGTATATAGGTAGGAAACTGTAACCATTCCCTTATATAACCCTAATAATATAATTAATTTAATATCACCTAAACCTATAAGTTCTTTATCTAAATGTACTTCTAATAACCATATTAAAAATAATGGAAAACTATATATAGCCATTCCTACATACATGCTTTCTATACTTTTAAAATTAAAAATACATATTATTAAAAGTAACAAAAGTAATCTATCTGGTATTATCTTATATCTAAAATCATAATATGAAATAAGTATAAAAATTATGAAAAGAACTATTTTATAACTTACCATTTAAAGTATACTTAGTAGCTTGTGGTTCAGTTACATTAGCCACTACCTTTTCATTTTCTAAATTAAAAGTTCCTACAAATTTTCCAACTTTAAAACTAGAACTTCCAACTTGCATATTAACTCCAAGATTTTCAGATCCAACTTCTTTTATTATCTCACCAATTTCAAGTTTAGACTTATTTTCAGCTTGCATTAATATAGCTGTATTATTAAGTTCCGTAACAGCAGATATTATCTTGGTTTCATTAGCCTTGTCTATATACTTAGTAATTTGTGGAACTGCAAGTGTTGTTAAAATCCCTATTATTGAAATAACACATATCATTTCAAGCAGAGTAAAACCTCCAAATACAATTTTCTTTCGTCGTAGTCTTTTCATTTTTCCCCCTTCCTTAATTTATTTTATAATTTTTCTTCTAAAAAGTCAATTATTTTTTAAATTATTTTTAATTTATTTCAAATTAAGTATTATCATTCTTTATTATTTAAATTTCCATAAAATATAGAAAAAACAACAGTTCCTATAGTAGCTATTAAAGTTGCAACCCCCATTTAGAAATATCTATATTTATTTTACTAATATTTCCTTTAATCATTTCCTTATCATTCTTAATAAAATTCATTGGATATTTACTATATTTCTCTTTACCATTACCAAATATAATGATATCTTTAACACTACTTAATAATTTTTTTAAATATTTCATAACTTTACTCCCTTTCATTGTTTGAATTAGACTATCATAAAATATTAATTAAGTCAATTTATATCAACTTAAATGAACTTTGCCAAAAATAATAAAATTTTGTAATAAAAAAGGTTAGATTTAATAAATTTCTAAATCTAACCCATGTATCTAACTTAACATATATTTTTGTAATTTTCTTGAAGATAGAGCAAGTACTAATGTTCCTATAATTAATATAGTTGATAATGCATTAATAGTTGGACTAACTCCAAATTTTAACATTGAATATATTTGTATAGGTAAAGTATCTGAATTTGTACCTGTAACAAAACTTGTTATTACAAAGTCATCTAATGATAAAGTCATAGACATTAAGAATGCAGATACTATTCCTGGTGTCATAGTCGGTAATATAACCTTATTTAAAGTTTGAAATTCCGTTGCACCTAAATCACGACTAGCTTCAACTATAGAAAAATCAAACTCTGATAATCTAGACATTATAATAAACAATGAAAATGGAATATTAAATGTCGTATGTGCTATAAATATTGTTAACATCCCTAAAGGAACTTTTGCAAAATTCATATTAAAGAATAAAAGTAAAGAAACTCCTATTATTAAATCTGGTATTATAAGAGGGATATAGTTTAATACTTTTACATATCCTTTTAATTTAAAATTATACCATTTTATACCTATAGCCCCAAATAAGGCAATAATAACAGATATAATAGAAGATGTAATAGCTATTATTAAACTTCTACCAAATGCTTGCCAAAGTCTTGGAGATCTAAAAAATAATTCTATATACCATCTAAGTGAAAATGACTTAAACTCATATGCCTTAGTTGAATTAAATGATAAAACCATTAACATTATTATTGGTAAATAAAAGAATAACATAACTAGTATAAAAAATAACAGTGAAATTCTTCTTTTTTCATTCATTATTCATCACCATCCTTATCTGCTTTCATACCTATCCATACAAATATAGATGTTACTAATATAAATAATGTAGATATAGCTGATGCAGAAGGCCAGTCTCTTAAACTAAACATCTTAGATGCTATAACATTACCAAGCATTAATCCATCAGTTCCTCCTACTAAATCAGGAACAGCATATGAACCTATTGCAGGAACAAATGTTAAAACTAATGCAGTCATAATTCCATTTTTTATACCCGGTATAAATATTTTCAAATGAGCTTTAAAGTTACTAGCTCCTAAATCTCTTGCTGCCTCTATTAATGAAAAATCAAATTTTTCTATAGCTGTATATAAAGGTAATATTGCATAAGGTAAGAATATATATACACTTATAATTATTACTGCTGCTTTATTATACAATAGTTCAAGAGGTCTATCTAAAAAGAATATTTTCATTAAAAGCTTATTTATTATCCCGTTATTACCTATAAGAGCGATTATAGAAAATACTCTTACTAAAAAGTTAGTCCAAAAAGGTATGATAACTAATAATAAATATAAATTTTTCCTTTTAGATCTTGATATAAAATAAGATGTTGGTAGTGCCAGTATTATTGTAATTAAAGTAATAATAACTGATAAATTTAAAGTCTTAATTACTATATTAAATATATCTGGTGATGAAAATATATTAATATAAGATTTTAAAGTAAAACTTGTATAATTATTTATTCCACCATAAGCACTTTTTTTCAAAAAACTAAAATATACTATAATTGCAGTTGGTATTGCAAAGAAAACACTCATCCATATAGTTATAGGAAGAAAATATAAATATCTTAGCTTAGAATTTTCTTGTAAAACATTCTTCTTAGCCATTATAGTACCTCCACTAGATAAGCATCTTCATAATTCCAGTAAAAATACACCTTTTCTTTCCAAACGAATAGTTCTTCTTCTTCTAAAAATTCTCTATGTTGATCAAATGCTCTAATAATTCTATTTGAACCATCAACTTTAATAAATAATTTAGATTGGAATCCTGAATATATAACTTCATCTACTATTCCAGTTAAAACCTTATACTTAGGATTTTCACGTGGTGGTTTAATATCAACCTTAATTTTTTCAGGTCTTAAAGTTAATTTAACCTTATCTCCTACTTTTACAGGCTTATCAAGTTCAACCTTAAATTCACCTATTTCATCTGAAATTGCTACTGCATGTTTTTCATGTACCTCAGTTATTTCTCCAGTTAAGAAATTAGTTTCACCTATGAAATCTGCTATAAATTCATCATTAGGTTTTTCATAAATTTCATTAGGAGTTCCTACTTGTAGTATATCTCCTTTATTCATTACTGCAATTCTATCTGATACAGATAATGCCTCTTCTTGATCATGAGTTACAAACACAAATGTTATTCCAACTTCATCATGTATAGTATCTAATTCTATTAATAATTTTTGTCTAAGTTTAGCATCAAGCGCAGATAAAGGTTCATCTAATAATAAAACATCTGGTTTACCTATTAATGCACGTGCTATAGAAACTCTTTGTTTTTGTCCTCCTGATAAATTTTCAGGGAATTTATTTCTATGTTCTGTTAAACCTACTAAATCTAAATATTTTAAGACTTGTGTTTCAATTTCTGATTTAGCTACTCCTTTTAATTTTAAAGGGAATGCAACATTATCAAATACACTCATTGTTGGAAATAAAGCATAATTTTGAAATACTGTATTTACATTTCTTTTTTCTGGAGGTAATTTATCTATTCTTACCCCATTTACTGATATTTCACCAGTATCTGGATATATAAATCCAGCAATCATTCTTAAAAGTGTTGTTTTACCACAACCACTTGGTCCTAATATTGAGAAAAATTCACCTTTTTTGATAGTTAAACTAACATCTTTTAAAATTTTATCTCCACCAAAACTCTTTGATACATTCTTAATAATTAAATCTTTTTCCAATTATCATTCTCCTTTCAAAATTAGTTTTTAGCAAAAAATTCTTTTGCTAATTCTTTTAAATAATATACATCTTTTATTCCACAAAGTTCTCTAACTGAATGCATAGCAAGCATAGGTATACCTAAATCAATTGCTTCAACATCTAAGTGAGTTGAAGATATAGGTCCTATTGTAGATCCTCCTATTTCATTTGATTGATTTACAAAATATTGTATTTTAATATCTGTATTATCTATAACTTGTTTTATAACTCCTATAGAGTATGCATCTGAAGTGTATCTTTGATTAGCACTCATTTTAATTGATACTCCTTCATTCATTTTACCACAATTTGTAGGATCAGTTTTCACCATATGAGCTGGATGTGCAGCATGCGCACCATCTGCTGATAACATAAATGAAGATGAAAGCATAGTTAAGAAATCATTTCTAGTATATCCTAAACCATAAATTATTCTTTCAAGTATATTTATTAAATAATTTGAATCAGCACCCTGTTTAGTAGCTGAACCTATTTCTTCATTATCAAATCCTACAAAAACATTAATTTTATTATCAATATTTTCATTTTCTATCATACCTATAAGTCCGGCATAAACTGAAACTAAGTTATCTAATTTAGGAGCACTGATTAATTCCTTATTAATACCTACTAAGTCACCTTTTTCAGTGGCATATAGATATAAGTCGAAATCAAGTATATCTTCATAATTAATTTCAGATTTACTTGCTATAAATTTAAGTAGGTAGTTTTCTTTTTCAAAACTTTCATTTATTAAAGATATAATAGGTAATGTATCATTTTGTCTATCTATTTTAACTCCATTATTAACTTCTCTATTTTGATGTATAGCTAGATTAGGAATAGTAAGTATTTTATCTTCTATAGAAATAATTTTAACTTCTGGTCTAAATGTCTTTTTAGACTTGATTATTAATCTACCTGCTATAGATAAAGGTCTATCAAACCAAGTATTTAATATTGGTCCCCCATATACCTCAGTATTTAATCTAACTACTCCGTTAGTTATCATTTCTGGATTCGGTTTTATTCTAAATCCAGGTGAATCTGTATGTGATCCAAATATTCTAAAACCATTTGATAAATCAAGTTTTTTACCTATGGTAAAAGAAAGTATAGTAGAATCTGATTTTTTAACAAAATATTTTCCACCTTCTTTTAATTCCCATTTTTCATTAATATTTAATTCTTCAAATTTGTTCTCTAATAAAAGATCAACACTGTTATTTATAACATGATATGCACTTGGACTTTCATCAATAAATTCAATTAAATCTTTAGCATATGTTTTTACTGATAGTTCTTTAATTTTTTTCAATTATTTCACCTCTATTTCATAAATTTTAGCATATTTATTTTTTAAATAATTTATATAATGTGTAGGATCAAAGTCTTTACCTGTTGCATTAATTAAAATATCTTTTGGATCAAGATAAGAACCATATTGATGTATTTTATCTTTAAGCCAATCATTTATCTTAGTAAAATCTGGGTTAATTAATTCATCATCAATATTAATATCCTTAGACATAGCATCATATATTTGTGCACTATATGCTGAACCTAATGCATAAGATGGGAAATATCCAAAAAGCCCTTGTGACCAATGTACATCTTGTAATACTCCATTTGAATAATTATCAGATTTAATACCTAAATATTGTTCATATTTATCATTCCATTTTTTAGAAATTTCAAAGGCATCAACTTCCTTATCTAAATTTTCAAAAATTTCTTTTTCTAATTCATATCTAATCAATATGTGTAATGGATAAGTTAATTCATCTGATTCAGTTCTTATTAAATTTAAACTAACTTCATTTACTAATAACTCAAACTCTTCTAAAGTTATATCCATACCAAAATATTTATCCATAAGTTCATATAATTTTTTTAAAAATCCTTTATTTTTACTAAACATATTTTCATATATTCTTGATTGAGATTCATGTATACCCATAGAAACTCCACCACCTAAGAAATTATCTTGGTAAACATCTGAAATATGTTGTTCATAAAGGGCATGTCCTGTTTCATGTATTGTAGAGTAAATAGCTGAAAGAGGATCATTTTCATAATAGTGTGTTGTAATTCTAACATCTCTATTACTTGTATTAGTTGTAAATGGATGTTCACTTTCTTTAATTACTCCTCTATTATAGTCAAATTTTAATATTTCACTAATTTCTTTAGATAATTTTTTTTGTTTTTCTATATCATAACTTTTTGATTTAAACTTCTTCTTTATATTTTCTAATTTTTCATTTCTTTTACTAGTTAATTTTTTTATAAAAGGAACTAGTTCTACTTTTAATTTTTCAAAAAACGTATCTACATCTTCAACTGTTAATCCATTTTCATAATCACTTAAAAGTAAAGAATATGGATGACCTTCATACCCTCTTAATTTAATAAATTCTTTGTTATATCTAATAATATCTTCAAGATATTTAGCATATATACTTAAATCATCTTTTTGTTTTGCTTCTTGCCATTTTTGAGTTGATAATGTTCTTAACTCTGAATATTTTGAATACATATCAACTGGTATTTTACTCATTATTTCAAATACATCTTTTTTAGTTTTTTCTATTAATTTTTTATCTATATCATTTAAATTTAAATTATTATCTGAATAAATTAAATTTTTAAATTCATCGTTGACTAAATTCAAATAACTTAATTCAGATAAATATCCTAAAGTTTTAGATATACTTTCAATAGCTTCAACAGGAGCTTCTGTTTCTAAATCCCAAGAAAGTATAACTGCTGCTTGATTAAGCGCTCTATTCTTAGTTAAAACTTCTTTTATTTTAGTCATTCTTTCCATATATACCACCTCTTTTTATAACTTATATTATACATTTTTTTTGTATTTTTTTCAATTAATCATTCATTTTTTACTGCTTTAATCTTATCCTCTTCATCTTTACAGACTACTGCTGCACTATATATTTCAACTTTACCACATTCAAGACATATTTTTAAATAAAACAGTTCATTTTTTATTGGTAATAAATCTAATAATCTTAATGAAAGATTTTGTGATTCAATATCTTTTACAGCTAAATATATATTTTTTAAAGCAAATTTTTCACTTCCACAATTATTACATTTTTTTATCATTTTAACACCTTCTTTAGAAATGTTCTTCTATGATTTACAGATATACCAAGTTCATCAATTTTTTGATAATGTAATTTAGTTCCATATCCTTTATGTTTATCAAAGTTATAACCTGGTGTATCTTCTTCAAGTCTTTCCATAATAATATCCCTTGTAACCTTGGCTATAACTGATGCTGCAGCTATAGACATAGATTTAGAATCACCTTTTATAACTGGAATTTGTTCATAGTTATATTCTCTAATTTTGTGATTTCCATCAACTAATAATAAATAATCATCCAAATTCAAATTAATATTTTCTAAGGCTTTACGCATAGCTAAAAATGTTGCATTCAATATATTAATATCATCTATTACATTAGCTTCCACTATACCTACGCCATAAACTATATCATTTGAATTTATTAACTCATTATATAACTTTCTTCTTTTTTTATCTGTTAGTTTTTTAGAATCATTTAATTCTAAAAATGATTCAGAAATCTTTTTAATATATACAGCTGCTGCTACAACAGGTCCAGCAAGAGGTCCACGTCCAGCCTCATCAACTCCAATTATATCCCTTCCAAATTCCTTATCAAAATTAATATCCATCTATATCTATCCTTAGTTTTGTTTTATTTAATGATTCTATAAAGTCATTATGTAATCTAGATGTTATATACATATCTTTTTTAGTAATAGGGTGCCTAAATTTCAAACTATATGCATGTAACATTTGTCTATTAAATTCATCTTTTCTCCCATAAACACTATCACCTATAATAGGTGCAAAAAAATGCGACATATGTACTCTAATTTGATGTGTTCTTCCTGTCTCAAGATTAATCTTTAAAAGAGAATATTTTGCATTATGGTCAATTCTTTCAAAATTAGTTATTGCAAACTTCCCCTCAGAATTTACACTCATTTTTTTTCTATCCTTTTTATCTCTTCCTATATATGTTTCAATTCTTCCACTTTCTTTTTTTAAATCCATTTTAATTATTGCATAATAAATCTTTTCTATTTCTTTATTCTTAAACATATCAGTTAAAAGTTGATGTGTTTTATCATCTTTTGCAACTATGATTAATCCTGATGTATCCTTATCTAATCTATGTACTATTCCTGGTCTTAATGTACCATTTATACCAGATAAATCTTTTATGTTGTATAAAAGTGCATTAACCAAGGTTCCATCAACATGTCCTTTAGCTGGATGAACTATCATTCCAGCTGGTTTATTTACTACTAATAAATATTTATCCTCATAAACTATATCCAGTTTAATATTCTGTGGTTTAATATCTAGTTCTTTTAATTCAGGTATATTAACTGTAAGTTCATCCCCCTTTACTAACTTATATGATCCTTTTGTTTTTAACCCGTTAACTAAAATATTACCACTTTTAATTAAATCTTGTATTCTAGTTCTTGATTCATCAAGTATACTTGATAGATAAACATCTAATCTACTTTCTATATTTTCTTCAATTAACATCATCTACTCCTTGAAAAATCTTCATATTATCGTCAACATCTTTATTGTGATGTATTAATATTAAATTTGCCACTTCTAAATCAATATCTTTAACAAGATTATATCCATTTAAAGCATGATTTCTAAGTCTTGTTTTAAAACCTATTTTATGTAAAACACGAATTATGAAGCCTGCTTTTTCTTTACCTATATCATGTAATAAGGCAAGTTTTAGATATTTTTTATCTAAATTTGTTTTACTTATTCCCTTATAAACATTTATACTATGTAACTTATCATACTTATTCATCAAATTAAATAACTTTAACTCTTCTTCATTTAAAATTTTAGTATAATCATTAACTTCTTCATAATTTAATCTTGCTATAAAATATTCATAAACTTTCTTTATCATAAATATCTTTTTATTATTTCTTCTATAGTATTAAATTTTAAATTATCAGGTATACCTTCTTCATTTTTAAGAGATCCAAACCCCCAATTACAATATGCAAAATCCACTCCTGCATTCATAGCTGTGTTATAGTCAACTATCATATCTCCAACAAATAAAGTTTTTTCTTTAGTTGTATTATACTTTTCTATTAATCTTAAAACATTTATTGGATTTGGTTTTTTTTCATCTAACTTATTATTATCCACACCTATAACATCTGAAAAATTAAATCTTTCAAGATCTTTTACAAGTACTGATTTTTTAGCTAAATCATCTACTTTATTTGTAACTACTGCATATTTTATATTATTTCCATCTAAATAACTTAAAAGTTTATCTATACCTTTATATGCAAAAAGTTCATAATCGTACTCTTTTTCATAAAATTCTATAAGTTTATCCAATATTTCATCTATCGAATTACTATATCCTTCTTTTTCAATTATTTTTTCCACTAAAGTTCTTAAACCCTTACCTATAAAATAAATATATTCTTTATAATCATATGTTTTTAATCCATAAAAACTAAGTGCTTTATTAGTTGAATTTGCAATAGCTTTTAATGAATCAAGTAATGTTCCATCTAAATCAAAAATCAATAATTCTTTTTTCATTTTATCCCTCTTTCTTATTTATATATATTATATCATAAATAATTAAATTTGTGGTATTTATTTACTTTTATTTTACCTATTTTTATGTTAAAATTTATGTAGGTGATGTTATGAAAAATAAAAATTATATAGTCGAATGTATATTAGCTTATTATTTAATAGATAATAAAGTTAAAGAAGAATTAGTTTCTTGGGAAAAAATTGAAAATAATGCAAACATTAAAGATTACACTCCTGCAGTATGTAATTTTATAGAAATTGAAGATAATGAAATTGGATATGCAGTATGTTATTATGAAATTTATGATGAAAATGATGAAATTATTTCTTCAAATCTTGATCAAATTGATATTGAAGAAATAAAGAAAAATGTAAAAAAAATGAATACTCAATCAAAAGTATTTGAATATATTTACTGTAAATAAACTAAAAGGATTGACTTTTAAATCAATCCTTTTACACATATCATATTGACAACAGTATTTTATTTCTGATATAATAAATTCGTTGTGCCGCTTTAGCTCACTAGGTAGAGCAGCTGACTTGTAATCAGCAGGTAACTGGTTCGAATCCGGTAAGCGGCACCACTTTTAGAGCCTAGCTCTTTTTTTATTATTTTATTTTTCTAAATATACCATTTTCTATATTATAGTTCACCTTTAAATATTCTAAAAATTGTCTTCCATAAAAATCTACATTTTTATCATACACAACATCAACTATTTTTTTATCAGTTATATTAAATGCAATTATATCCTTTATTTTATCAACATTTTCTTTATTAATACCATTTATAGTAAAAACTCTAGTTTCTCTATTATTAATATTTTTAGAAAGTATAGAATGTATTTTACTATTATTAATATTAAATAGTTTTTCTGTTATCTCTAATTGATTTTTAGCATATACATATATATCTAATATATTTCTATATTCTATTATATCTAATAAATGCTTATCTTCAAATATATTATTTTTTATATCATTTAAAATATTATCATCAACAATATCACAGTAAATCTTAATATTATATATATTTTTATTATTTTCTATTTTATTTAATACATAACTTGATATAGCTTCATCTTCTAAAGAAATACTATCAATAACTTCTTTTACATCCACACTATCATTTACTTTATAATCTACTATAAAATATGAATATCTATCATCATCTAAAGAAAAAGGAATATAGTTATATGGTTTCCCATATTCTTTTAATCTTGTTAATATATTTCTTCTTGATAAATAGAAATAAGGGACACTATTATCAAAATAGAATTTAATATAGTAATAAGCTTTATTTTTATTTACTTCATCAAGTTTTTTTGATAAATCATATATATTATCTCTTAATTCTATACTTTCAAAAGAATTAAAATTAGATTTTAAATAATTTTTATATACTTCTTCTAAATTTATTAAACTATTATATATATCATATTTAAATTCAAAATACTGTTCTGAATATCTTTCTATATATATTAAAACTTTCTTTATTATAGATAAAAAGTCTATATCAACAACATTACCTATAAAAAAAGTGTCATTTTCTATTTCATTTATAAGTTTAGTTAAATAGGCAAAATCTTCCTCTTTAGGTATCTGTATTTCAAGTAATATGTTTTGTATTTCCTTTATTTTTTCAAGTCCTTTTTTTATAAATAATTTTTTCTTGTCCATAATCACCCCTTAAAGAATTTGATTATATTCTTAACGTTTAATATCTTAGCTCTTTTTATAGACTTAAGTAAACATTCACCTATAAATATTTGAGAATCTTCTTTTTTCTGGAAATATATATCCTCTTCAAATATATTTGAAGCATTTATATCAATAATAGTAAATCTATTACCACTTTTAATTAGCAAGCCACATCTATTATTATCATCAAATTTTTCTATAGGCAAACTAATATATCCTATATTTTTATTTTCATATTTATAGTATTGTAACCCATTTAAATTAATTATATTTTCTGAATTAAATTCAAAAATATCTTCAACTAAATCTTTATTTATTACATAAGTACTTTTACCTTCATTAAATACTAATCCTTTAACAAATATTATATCCATAGGTATTTTAGTTATAATTTTTGTATAAAGACCTTGCTTATTTTCCAGTTCTATACTACCTTTAAGATCATTTATTATGTTCTTATATTTAATATAGCTTATTAATCTTTCTTTTTCATCTAATTCATCACTAGAATTTATATAATTCTTATTAAAAATACTTTTTAATATTTCTGTTTCAGAATATTCATAATTAGGCTTTAAAATATTTGTATTAATGGCATTTTCAAATACTTTGTTTATATTTATACTTTTACCTTCACCAATAATATATATAGATAATTTATCAAGTTCTTGTTTAAATTCTATCTTTAGTACAAATTTATTATCTTTATTTTCTAAATCATAGAATTCTAAAATTTCTGCATAGAGTATATCTATTAAAGATTCTCTAAATCTATTAAAAATAATCTTATCAATCTTTATATCATTATGCTTAATTTCAAGATCTATATCAATTCCTAATATATTTATATATTCCTTTAAAACTCTGTAAATATTCTCTATTTCTTTTTCTATATTAACTATTCTAAGTTGGAATATATTTCTTTTAAGGTTATATTTAAGTTCAGAAAGTTCTTTTAATAAACTTGTATATTCATGTCTCTTATCTTCAACAATAGATGTAGTAAATTTAGACAGTTTTTTTCTAATATAGAAAATATTGTCTACATCATCAACAATTTCAGGTATCTTATCTACAGATATTGTAATATTAGATGCTCTTTCACTAACTTTATTAGTATAAGAGGTCAAATTAACATTTTTTATATATTCAAATTTTTCTAATTTTTCTTTCAAAATTAATGGATTTATATTAAAAGTATATCTTATATATGAATTAAGAGTAAATGGATTATATACTTCTAGACTAACTTTATCATAAAAAATATATTCTCTATTTACATATTCAAGATCATTTTGAATAAAATTTTCTAATTCTGATATATTAATATCTTCGATATTTTCATTAAAATAAATATCTAGTTGATATATCTTATTATCCATTTTCACCTCCTAAAATATGATATATTTTACAAAATAATAAACTACTGGTAAGACAAATAAGGCACTATCAAATCTATCTAAAAAACCTCCATGTCCCAGTAATATATTTCCACTATCTTTAACTCCAAATTCTCTTTTTATCTTAGATTCAAACAAATCACCTATAACTGAAAATATTGCAATTAATACTGAAAGTAATAATAATTTAAATATATTTTCAGCAATAAATGGTTCACTAATCCATGTAATTTCCTTTACTACTCCAAAAAATTTAAATACATTCATAATACCTAAATACATATATTTAAAATAGTATCCAACTATAAATACTCCTACTATTCCTCCTATAAATCCTTCTATAGATTTTTTAGGACTAATTTTTTCAGATAGTCTTCTATGGAAAATTTTACCACCTATAGCTATACCAAATATATATGCAAAACTATCACATACCCATATACTTATAAATGTATATAAAAGTAATATTTTACCACTAGGTATTCCTTCTCTTATTAATATCATATATGAAAATAATAAAGAAATATATACTATTCCAAATAATGTATTTAATAATTCCATAGTAGAGTTTTGAATACGTGATTCAAAAATTTGATATATAGCTATAGTAAACATACAAAATACTATAAATCCACCCATATCAAAAACTACATGCTGATTATTAAATATTCTCAAATATTTAAAAAAGAAACTAATATCATTTCTATAATATAATAAAACAGGGAGAGATAATCCTAAGGCTATACCAATTTTATCATAAACAATATTCCCTTTGTTTTTTAAAATTCTATAAAATTCATACATAGCAACACCTATAACTACTATATTAAATGTTAAAAAAGTAAATTCTCCTGAAATTAAAACATATAATAATACAGGTACTGCAAGTACTATAACTAAAATCCTACTTAACATCTTCCCTCCTTCTACTTAACATTACCAAATCTTCTATCTCTATTTATATAAGATAATATTGCTTTTTCAAAATCATCTTCATTAAAATCTGGCCACAAAATATCTGTAACATAAATTTCAGAATAAGCTATTTGCCAAAGAAGAAAATTACTTAATCTAAATTCCCCACCAGTCCTAATCAATAAATCTGGTTCTGGTATAAAAGAATTATATAAATATTTAGATATATTTTCTTCATTAATTTCAATCTTATCTTCTATTAATTTTTTTATACCATCTACTATTTCAGTTCTTGCACCATAATTAAAACATATATTTAAAACTATCTTTTTACAATCTTTTAAGTAATCTTCTATTTCATTTATTTGCTTAAGTAAAGATTTTGAAAGATTTTCTCTATTACCACTTATAACAAGTCTAATATCATTATTTTTAAATTCTTCTTTCTTTTTTTCTAAATACTTAGAAAATAGCTTCATTATGGCATCAACTTCAAGTTTTGGCCTTTTCCAATTTTCAGTTGAAAATGCATAAACACTCAAATATTCTATTCCTAAACTTCTTGCTTTTTTTAATATATTTTCTAAAGTTTCTGCCCCTTTTTCATGCCCCCTTGTTCTTATCATGGATTTGTTTTTAGCCCATCTACCATTACCATCCATAATTATTGCTATATGTTTAGGAAATTTATCCTTTGTATAATTTTTCAATATACTCATTTCTAGTTTTACCATCCTTTTCATATATGTATATAGGTTTTTCTAAAATCAATCCATTCTTTGCATCCTTAACAATTTCTACCATAGAAATAATAGCCTTTTCATCTTCAAACTTAGTGTAAATAGGTTTTAATCTTTTTATAACTAAATTTGTATTATTTAAATATGATATAATTTCTAATAATCTTTCAGTTCTAAATATTAAATAAAGAGAAGCTCTATTTTTAAGTAAATATTTTGAAATATCTATTATATCCTTTATAGACAAAGTTTGTTCAAATCTAGCATTATTTAAATCTTCATTTTTCTTTTTATTATCCACATTAGATTCTTTAAAATATGGAGGATTTGACACTATAATATCAATACTTTGTTCTTTAAACATTTCTTTATAGTTTTTAATATCATTATTTATAAATGATAAATTTTCTAAATTATTTCTTTTTTTATTTTCTAAGGAGGCATCATATGCCTCCTTATTTATTTCTATTCCTATAACACTTGCCTTTGAACGTCTAGCAAGTATCATTGATATTATTCCAAATCCAGATCCTATATCAATTATTTGCTTACTTTTTGAATTAATCTTAACAAAATCTGATATTAAAACTGAATCTAAAGTCGTAGACTGTAGCCCTTTAATTTGCATCAAATTAAAACCAGCTATATCAATATAGTATTTTCCCATTCTAGTCCTTATTTACATACCAGTATGAAAGTCCTATAACTATTCCTCCTCCTATAAAGTTACCTATAGTTACAAAGAAAAAGTTATATATTATACCAAGTAAAGTTACACCTTCTGCACCATGCATTAAAGCTAGAGGAAGATATAACATATTAGCAACAACGTGATCATATCCTAAAACAATAAATAGCATTATAGGGAACCATATACCTAACATTTTAGATATACCATCTTTAGAAATATATCCTAATAAACTTGCTCCACAAACTAAAACATTACATAAAATTCCTTTTAATATTAAATCATATGCTGATGTGTGTATTTTATGTGCTGCCATACTAGATAATAATTCTATTCCTGGTTCACTTAAAGTTTGTGTTTGATATGTAATATACGCTAATATTACAGAACCTACTAAATTAAATATCCATACAGTAAATAAAATTTTCAACATCTTAGTTATAGATATTTTCTTTTCTGCTATACTAACTGTCATTAAACAATTACTTGTAAATAATTCAAATCCAAGTAAAACTATTAAAATTAAACCTACCGGGAAAACACTTGCACCTAATAATTTTGCAAGTCCAGCATTTTCCTTAATTAGATTTGCTGAAACTAATATATTTCCAACTGATCCAAATGCTATAGACATTCCTGCAAGTATAGCATATATACTAAGTTGTAAAAAACTTCTCTTTTCTCTTTTTTCTGTTGCATGCATAATGTAATCTAGTAATTCTTTTGGGGTTTTCATGATATTTTCCTTTCATTCTATAATTTATTTATCTAATATTTGTTTACCATCTTTAATATATTTTATTCCATAAATTGCAAAGTATATTATTACAAAACATATTAACTTAACTATTAACTCAATTTTTTCATTTGATAAATGTATATTTTCAATTATAACTATACATATTATTGAATCTATTAATGAAAATAGTATGAATTTTAAGTATTTCATAACATTTATGTCTATATACCTTTTCTTAAGTGAAACAAATAATATTAAATAATTTACCATTGCCGCAAATGATGTTGCAAAAGTAAGACCTTGATGAGTAAACTTTTTATATAATAAAAAATCTAAAATAATATTTGTACCTATACCTATAAAAGAAGATATTACTGGTAATTTTCTATCTTTAAAAGCATAATGTGACCTAGTTAATAAATGTATTGTAGAGAAAAATATTAATCCTAAAGCATAAAATCTTAATATTTCTCCTGTTATTATTACACTTTCATCATTAAATTTACCGTGTTTAAATAATAAACTGATAATTTCATCTGCATACATTATTAACCCAACACTTGATGGTATTATTAACATAGCTAATAAATTTAATCCACGTTCTAAAGTATGCTTAAATAATTCTTTGTCCCCTTTTACCGCTGATTTAGATAGACTAGGGAATATAACTACAGATAAAGATATTGCAAAAACTCCTATGGGTAATAAATATAATCTTGAAGCATAATTTATAGCACTTATAGTTCCTATTTTTAAACTTCCTGCAAATCTTGTATCTACTAATTCATTTATTTGATATCCAAATATACCTATTAATGTAGGAACCATTAAGAAAAGAAAATTCCTTACATTAGGATCTTTATAATTAAATATAAGCTTATAACCACCCAATATTTTTATAAATGATGGTAGCTGTATTAAAACTTGAAATAAACCAGATAGTAAAAATGATATTCCAAGTCCATATATACCTAAAGTATTTTTAGTAAGCATAGTACCTGTAATTATAGTTATATTAAACACTACACCAACTAAAGTTGATATATAGAATTTATTATAATTATTAAGTACTGATGAAATCAAACCTGATATAGAAATAAATAAAAGATAAAACGACATTATCTTAAGTAAATTTGAAGCAGTACTTAATCTTTCTACATCCTTAAATCCTAAAATATGTTCTAATATAAAGTTCGAACATAGTATCATTATAATTGAAATTGTAAATGATGCTGATATCAAAAGATTTGTTACATTATACACAAAATCTTTAGCATTCATTTCTCCTTTTTCTTCTCTTATTTCATTATATAATGGTATAAAAGCTGTACCTAAAGACCCTTCACCAAGTAAAGTAGTAAAAAAATTAGAAATTCTTGATGCAGCAAAATAGGCATCAGTATAACCTGTTGTCCCAAAATATGTGGCTATAACTATTTCTCTAACAAGACCTAAAATACGACTTAACATGTTTATAACCATTACAACTAAACTTGATCTAAACATTTTTTTCCTTTCTTATATAAAAGTCATCATCAATGCTGTATATATCTATTTCACCATTTTTAAATAAATCTAAAACAGCAAGAAAAAAACTGACTATTCTATTTTTTGAAAAATTACCTTTAAATAAGCTAGAAAATCTAACTTCTTTTTCATTTTTAAATTTAGTTTCTATTTCAAACATGGCTTTTTCTGTATTAAAATCATCCAATATTTCTATTTTCATAGTCTCAACTTTTTTCTTATTCTCTTTCATTAACTCATTAAATACTTTACTTATAGTTTCAAGTTTTAAATCATCTAATGTATAAAAAACATTCTCAAAGGTTTTACTATTATTTCCACTGATTCTGTATGAAAAATTAAACTCAATTTCTCTTTCAGAAAATTTTTGTGCTAAATCTTTTATTATTTTATACTCTAAAATTCTCTGTTCTAAATTCTGTTCTTTTTCTTCTTTTTTATCAACACTTAATATAGAATATGCTTTTATTTCCAATATTTCTGAAGCCATTGCTAAAAATTCAACTTTTATTTTTAAGTTTTGACTTGTTTCATTTTCAATAATCTTCAAATAATCATCTATTATTTCAGATATGACTATATTAGAAATATCAATTTTTTTATTATCTATTAAATGAAGAAATAGATCAAGTGGACCTTCAAAGTCCTCAGTTTTTATACTAAAATCAATATCTTTCATTTATAATATATCTCCATTTTTCTTTATCTTTTGATATTTGTTCTTTTAATTCATTAATATCTTTCATTTTTCTTTCAAGTCTAATATTATGTAATAATTCTACTTCTATTATATTTCCATATATAAAATCAGAAAAATCAAAAATATGTGTTTCTATATGTATACCTTCATTTTCTACAGTAGGATTTTTACCTATATTCATAACACCAAAGAATTCTTTATCATATCCCTTTATTCTAACCTTAACTCCATATACTCCAAATATTGGATATATCCTATTTGAAGAACAAATATTTGCTGTAGGGAACCCTAGAGTTCTTGCAAGTTTTTTCCCTTCTACAACTTTTCCTATTAAAGTATAGTTATGCCCAAGTAAAGTGTTAACTTGTTCCATATTACCTGTTTCTATAAGTGTTTTAATAAAAGTACTTGATATTATATGATATCCTTTATCTAAATAAGTTTTTAAATTAGTTTTATCTACTATTTTAATAGTTTCTGTTTTAAAATCATATAATACAGGGTCTATAATATTTAAATCTAATTTATCTCTATAATTTTCTATTAAATAATCAACATCACCCTTTTTTTCTTTACCAAAACTATAATTGAATCCACAAAAAATACTATTTGCATTCAATTTATTTATAAGTATATCTTCACAAAACTTACTCGGATCTAAATCTTTAACATTTTCAAATTCATCTAAATATAGATAATCTATTCCTTTTATAGAATCTAATATATATATTTTTTCAGATAAACTAGTTATAATAGTATCCTTTTTCTTTGGATATTCAATAAAAGTATATAAAATTACTTTTAAATTATTTTCTTTTGCTTTTTTTATTGCACGATTTATAATTTCCATATGTCCTAAATGTACACCATCAAAATTACCTAGTATAACAACTGTTTTTAAATCAAATTTAATATTTTCAACCATTTCAATATCTAAATAATTCATAAAATTATCAATCTTATTTCTATCTCTAATTATTATTTTCATTGTTAGCCTTTCAATATATTAACCATTATATTATACTATATTTAAATATGTAATAGCAATAAAAAACATCAAAAAATAACTAGTATTTCCTGATGTTTTCAACTATTTTGTTAAACTTCCTATATCCATTATTATTGTAATATCTTTTATATCAATTTCATAAACAATAAAAACTTCTTCTCCAAAAGTTTTAATCACACTTTTATAAATAGGTACTTTTTTAGCTATCTTATTTGAAAATACTTTAATACTCATATCGCTTTTTTTTGCAATACCTTTACCTCTAACATGAGTAACTCCTTCTTTAGGAATAGTTAAAAATGATACCTTATTATTATTTTCTAATTCAAATACTTTATCGTTATCACTAAATGTAGCAAAGTATATAAGCTCAGTATCTACACTATAATAAAAATTAACAAATCTTGAATTTGGATCATTTTCATAAGATGTAGATAATGCTATAATTTCATGTTCTCTCATAATTTTTTTAAATGACTCTTTTTTTTTCATAAATTTCTCCCTCAGTAATAGGATACCTTGAAAATCAAAAATGTCAATATCATTTAAAAAAAAGAATACCAATTAAGGTATTCCTAATTAAAAACTATTTTTTCAACTTCTGAATATGTTTTAACATAGTGAATTGTTATACTATTTAAAATTTCTTCTGGTAATTCTAAAGTATCAGAACTATTATCATAAGGTAATATTATTTCTCTTATACCTATTCTATGAGCTCCTATTACTTTTTCTTTAATTCCACCAACTGGTAGTACATCACCAGTTATAGTAATTTCACCTGTCATTGCAATATTTTGTCTAACTTTTCTATTTGATAAAACTGAAACTATAGCTGTTGTTATAGTTATTCCAGCTGATGGTCCATCTTTAGGAGTTGCACCTTCTGGAAAATGTAAATGAACATCATTTTCTTGGTAGAAATTAGGATTATCTATCCCAAGTTTTTTAAAGTTTGCTCTTACATAAGTATAGGCAACTTGAGCCGATTCTTTCATAACATCTCCTAATTTACCTGTAAATGTCAATAAACCTTTACCATTCATCTTAACAGCTTCAACATCTAATGTAGTTCCTCCAACTGCAGTCCAAGCAAGTCCTTTAACTACTCCTAATTTTGAATTTTTTTCAGCCATTTTATCTTTTTTATATTTTTCAGGTCCTAAATAATCTGAAAGATTTTTAACTGTTACTGTATATTTATTTTCTGGATTAGATAGCTTCAATTTAGCTATTTTCCTAAATATCTTAACTATTTCTCTTTTCAAATTACGAACTCCCGCTTCACTTGTATATTTATTAATAATTTCAAGTAAAACAGCATCTGATAATTTAACACTTTGACTAGTTTCTTGTTTAGCTTGTTTAACTAAATATTTTTTAGAAATTTCTAATTTTTCATTTATAGTATATGAATCTAAACTTATAACTTCCATTCTATCAAGAAGGGGAGCTGGTATTCCTGAGTAATCATTAGCTGTACATATAAAGAAAGTATCAGATAAATCATATTCAAAATCAACATAGTTATCTTTAAATGTTTTATTTTGTGCTGGATCTAAAACTTCTAATAATGCAGATGCTGGATCTCCTCTAAAATTAGAAGATAATTTATCTATTTCATCTAAAAGTATAACTGGATTACTTACCTTTACTTTTTTAATAGCTTCTATTATTCTTCCAGGCATAGCACCTATATATGTTCTTCTATGTCCTCTTATCTCTGACTCATCATGTACACCACCTAGTGCTATTCTTTCAAATTTTCTACCCATTGCATTTGCTATAGATAGTCCTAGAGATGTTTTACCTACTCCAGGTGGTCCTATTAAACATAAAATTGTAGGCATTTTTTTATTATTATCTTTATTTAATTGATTTACTGCAAGATACTCAAGTATAGTATCTTTAACTTGCTTCAATCCAAAATGTTCTTCATCTAATATAGTTTCTGCTTTATTTATATCTATATCAATATTTTCTGATTTTTCCCAAGGTATTTCTAATACACCTTCTATATATGATCTTATAACCCCTGCTTCTGCAGAAAAATCATTCATCTTTTTAAGTCTTAAATGTTCTTTTCTTAATTTATTCTTTAATTCAATAGGAAGATCTCTTTTTTCAATTTCTTCTAATAAACCATTTAATTCATCTTCACCATTATCTTCATCTAATTCAGAATAAAGACCTTTTATTTTCTCTCTTATATAGTATTGTCTTTGGTTAGTTTCCATATTTTTTCTAACTCTATTTTCAACATTTCTATCAATCTCTTCTAATTGTCTTTTTAACTTTAAAGCATTAGATAAGTTTTCAAAAATCTCTAAAACTGTATTAGAATTTAATATTTTAACCTTATCCTCACTTGGCACATCAAGACTAGTCGCAAGTGTATACATCATACTATCTACAGGTTTTATTTCAAATATACTATTTAATAAATCTTCTCCTAAAGGATTAACAGACATATCATTTATTTCTCTTGATGTTTGTATTAAATACTTTTCATAAGTTTCTGGTAACATTAATACATTATCTTCTAAAGGATATGATTCATATTTAGCCTTGAAATATCCTTGCTCATCATATTCAACTTCTTTTAATTTTATCCTATCTAATCCTTCAATTAAAACTCTTAAATTTCCATCTTGCATTTTAATAACTTGAATTATTTTAGCAGTTACCCCTATTTCTTGTACATCGTCTATATCAGTTATATCCTCATTAACTGAGTTCTTTTGAACTGATAATACTATGTTACCTTCAAATTTTTCCACAGATGTATCTATAGCTTCTTTACTAAATTCTCTTCCAATTATTAAAGGCATCACTGCTTGTGGAAAAAATACTATTTCTCTTGTAGGAATAAATGGGAGAAATTTATTTTTTTTCATTATTTTCCTCTTCTCTCACTTTTAATAAATAACTCATTTTTTTCTAATATCATTTCTTTAGTTACTCTTACTTCCTTAATATCTTTTTCTGATGGAATTTCATACATTAAATCCATCATAGTATTTTCTATTATACTTCTTAATCCTCTAGCTCCTATCTTTCTCTTTAATGCTAGTTCTGCAATTTCATCTATAGCTTCATTTTCAAATATTAGGTCTACACCTTCCATTTCAAAGTATTTCTTATATTGCTTAGTTATTGCATTTTTAGGTTCTGTTAATATAGATTTTAAGGCATCTTTATTTAATTCAGAAAGTGCAGTAATTACAGGTAATCTACCTATTAATTCTGGTATTATACCAAATTTTCTAATATCTTCAGGTAATACATGTTCAAATATACTTTCATCTTGAACTTCCATCTTATCACTTTCAAGACCAAATCCTATTTGTTTTTTATTCAATCTTGATTTTATTTTACCTTCTAATCCTGCAAAAGCTCCACCAACTATAAATAAGATATTAGTTGTATCTATCTCTATCATTTCTTGATTAGGATGTTTTCTTCCACCTTGAGGAGGAACACTTGCAACTGTTCCTTCAATTATTTTTAATAAGGCTTGTTGAACTCCTTCTCCTGATACATCACGAGTTATTGATGTATTTTCAGATTTTCTTGCAATTTTATCTATTTCATCTATATATATTATTCCTCTTTCTGCAAGCTCAATATCATAATCTGCAGCTTTAATTAATTTTAATAATACATTTTCAACGTCATCTCCAACATATCCAGCTTCTGTTACAGTTGTTGCATCCGCTATAGCTAAAGGTACATTTAATATCTTAGCTAATGTTTGAGCAAGTAATGTTTTACCAGAACCTGTTGGTCCGATTAATAATATATTAGATTTTTGCATTTCTACATCATTTTTTTCATTATTTAATAATTTTATTCTTTTAAAATGGTTATATACTGAAACAGATAATACTTTTTTTGCATTTTCTTGCCCTATAATATATTCATCAAGTTTAGCTTTGATTTCTTTAGGTTTTAGTAATTCAACTTCATCCATTTCAAATTCATATTTTGACTCTTCTTCAAAGCTTTCTTCTCTTGCTTCAATACATTCATTACAAATAAAAGCGTTCATATCTTCATTAGCAAATAGCATATCTACTTCAGATTCTTTTTTTCCACAAAAAGAACAAGTTAATTCTTTTTCATATATCATTATTTTTTCTCCAATACTTGATCTACTATTCCATAATCTTTAGCTTCTTGAGCAGAAAGGTAATTATCTCTTTCTGTATCAGCTAAAACTTTATTAACATCTTGACCTGTATTTTCTGCTAAAATACTTGCAAGCTTATTTTTAATCTTTATAATATTTTCTGCAACTATTTGTATATCTGTTGCTTGACCTCTTGCTCCTCCTAAAGGTTGATGTATCATTACTTCAGAATTAGGTAGAGCAAATCTTTTCCCCTTAGTTCCTGATGATAATAAGAAAGCACCCATACTTGCTGCCATTCCTATACACACTGTAGCTACATCACAACTTATATGATTCATAGTATCATAAATACCAAGTCCTGCAGTTACTGAGCCACCAGGTGAATTTATATACATAGTTATATCTTTTTCTTTATCTTGTGCATTTAAAAATAAAAGTTGGGCTATAATGGCATTTGCCATTTCTGTATTTATTTCACCACTTAAAAATATTATTCTATCTTTTAAAAGTCTTGAATAAATATCATAAGTTCTTTCTCCCATACCTTCATTTTCTATAACATAAGGTACTAATGCCATATTTTCCTCCTACTTTAATGAAAACTAGACATAAGCCTAGTTCTCATATATATATTCTAGTTATTGTTTAATAAAAATTCATTCATTTTAGCAAAGAATAATTGTGAAGTTATTTGTTCTCTAAATCTATCTAATCCATTTGCTTTTTCTAATTCTTCTTCTAATCCTTGTACTGTCATTCCATACATGCTTGCAACATGTCCTAATTCGTGGTTGAATTCTTCATCAGTAACAGTTATACCTTCAACATCAGCAATTTTTGAGAATACAAATCCAGATTTAACACTCTTAGTAGCATTTTCTCTTAAAGATTCTCTCATTTTTTCTAAAGTATTTCCTGACATTGATAAGAATTGTTCAAAAGTCATACCTTGCATTTTTAATTGATTAGCAAATCCTCCTAAATAATTATCTATATCTTTTTCTACTAATATACTAGGAACTTCTACTTCTGTTGCATTAACTACTTGTTCTACAACTTTATCAAGTTTAGCTTCTTTAGCTTTACTTTCTTTACTTGATAAAACATTTCCTTTTACTGAATCTTTTAATTCTTGAACAGATGTATATCCCATTCCTTTTGCAAATTCTTCGTCAAGTTCTGGTAATTTTGGTACTTCTAATGCATTTAATTTAATTTTAAATACTGCTGGTTTACCTTTTAACTCTTCTGAATGATATGCTTCAGGGAAGTTTACATTTACATCAAATTCTTCACCAATTTTGTGTCCTACTATTTGTTCTTCAAAGTTGTCTATAAATGTTTTAGACCCTAACTCTAATCTGTGTCCTTCAGCTTTTCCACCATCAAATGCTACACCATCAACAAATCCTTCAAAGTCAATTATTGCAACATCTCCAAGTTCAGCAACTTCTCTTTCTGCTTTAACAAATGTTTTTGCTCTTTCTAACATTTTTTTAATTTCTTCATTTACTTCTTCATCAGTAACTGAAACTTCTTCTAATTCTACATTTAATCCTTTATATTGAGGTAATTCAAATTCAGGGAAAATTGCAACTTTAGCTTCAACTTTTAATTCATCTTTATTGTATACAAGATTTGTAATTTGTAATTCAGAAACTGGTCTATATTCTTTTGATTCTAAGAATTTAGTGTAATCTTCTCTTAAAACTTCATCTATTATTTCATTTCTTATATCATCTGCAAAAGTTTTTTCAATAACATCTGCTGGTACATGTCCTTTTCTAAATCCATCTACTTTAACATTTTTAAATTTAGCTAAAACTGTATTTCTTAATTCTTCGTATTCTTTTCCATTTCTTCCGAATTCTAATGATAATTCTGAATTTGCTAATTTTTCTATTTTCATTTTATCCTCCTATTGTATGTCTTTTAATTTTAATCTTATTGTTTTTTTATTAATTAACTCTGGCGTATATATTATTTTATACAATTTATTATATTTTTTCAAGTTTAATTTAGAGCTCAAATTATATCCTAATACTTGTATTTCTTCACCGCCTATGTATATGCTTGCCTTAAAGTGACTATTGTCAACTCCAAATATTAATATGTTACTAAACTTAATATCACTATCATAGAAATTTGGTTCATTATTTGAAAGACCAAATGGACCCAATTTACTAATTTCATTTATATTTTTGAAATTTAATGATTTAACTGATAACTTCATATCTATTGTTATTTCATCTTCAAAGTTTGATTCAAAATTCAATGAATATAGGGCTGATTTAAGTTTATTTCTAATCTTTAATAAATTAGAATTTGATATTAAAAAACCAGCTGCCAAATCATGTCCTCCAAAATTAATAAAATAATCTGAAAAATTACTTATTGCATTATATATATTAGCATTGTATAGGCTTCTACAAGATCCTTTACAATATTTACCAACTCTTGATACCATTATTACAGGAACTTTAAATTCAAGAGCAAGTCTTGAAGTTATAGATCCTAGTACTGCAAGATTTATATCATTAATTTCATAATATATATATTTTATATTCTTATACTTTTTTCTAATATATCCAGATATATTATTAAAAAGTTGATTTTCATAAATTTTTCTTTCATTATTGTATTCATACATTTCATTAATTATGGTTCTATTTTCTACTTCTGATTCAGATTGTAGAAATTTTATTATTTTTATAGGGTCATCCAACTTACCTATAGCATTAATTAAAGGTGCTATCCTATAACTTATATCATTAATAGTAATATACTCTGGATTTATTTTAAAATTCTCTATTATCATTTTAAAGGCTAATATTTTTGTTTTAGAAAAATTTTTTAACCCTCTTTTTATTAAAAATCTATTTTCATCCACACATTCCATAACATCTGCTATAGTTGCAAGAGATATTAACTCACAATATTCATATATTTCACCCATAGGTTTTTTCAAAGTTAAGTAAAGAGCTTGTACTAGTTTAAATACAACTCCACTACCAGATAATTCTTTAAAAGGATATTCTTTAGATTTTTTAGGATTAATTTCTAAAATTTGCATATCAACATTATTATTATTAAAATGATGATCTGTTATAATCAAATCTATTCCTAAATTCATTATTTGCTTAATGTCTTCTACTTCTCCAAAAGAATTATCAACAGATATTATTAAATCTATATTATCCTTACTTAAATCTTCAAAAAAACTTTCAGGTAAAGAATATTTAAAAATAGTCCTAGTTGGTATATATATGCTATTTTTAATATTAAGTTTATCAAATATTTTTGATAAATATACGGCACCTGATATACCATCTATATCATAATCTCCAAATATCAATACATTTTTATCTGTATCTATATATTGAACTAATTTTTCAACTATTTTCCCCATATTATCTAATAAAAATGGATCATGTAACTGTTTATAACTAGAATTTAAAAATTTATTCGCATCTTCACTAGTATAAATTTTTCTATTTAAAAGTAAAGTTGTAATTAATTTATCTTTCTCAAAAAGTTTCATCTTATCATTTAAATATTCTTCATCATAAACCATACTTTTCCACATGATATTACTCCTCTGTTATATTTTTAGGAGCTGCATCTCTTAGTAATTTAGATATTTTAACACTATATTCAATAGTATCATCTAAATGTACTCTTAATTCTGGAGTAAATCTTATTTCAAGATTTTCTCCAACTTTTTTTCTAAAGAAACCTTTTAGTTTATTTAAGTCTTCTAGCATTTTTTCTTTATTTATATTTTCTTTATAATCTAATATTGAAAATATGATATCAGCATAACGTCCATCTGGCGATAAATTAACATTTTTAACTGTTACAAGATTTTTAACTTTCTCATTTTTAACATCAAGTAATATAGCCGTACCTATAATTCTTGATATTTCTTTTTCAAGACCTCTTCTTCTTCTCTCGTTCATATCCCTCTCCTATTTAACCTGTTCAACAGTATATGCTTCAACTATATCTCCAACTTTTATATCATTAAAGTCTTTAATTCCTATTCCACAATCTTGTCCTAGATTAACTTCCTTAACATCATCTTTATATCTCTTAAGAGAAGTTATTTCTCCTTCATAAACTATAATTCCTTCACGTAATAATCTTACTCTAGAATTTCTATTTATCTTACCATCTACAACTAAAGATCCTGCTATCATACCAACATTAGAAACTTTAAATACTTGTACAACTTCTAATCTACCATTGTATATTTCTTTAAATTCAGGATCAAGCATACCTTTTATAGCTTTTTCTAAATCTTCTGTAACATGATATATTACATTATAGTTTCTAATTTCTACTCCTGTTTTTTCTGATTCAGATCTTGCTGAATTTGTTGGTCTTACATTAAATGCAATAATTATAGCATTAGATGCTGCTGCAAGCATAACGTCTCCTTCAGTGACAGCTCCAGCACTTGATTGAATTATATTTATATTAACTTTATCTGTTGATAGTTTATTAATAGATTCTCTTAAAGCCTCAGCACTACCCTTAGAATCTGCTCTAATTATACATTTTAACTCTTTTAATTGTTGATCTTCTAATTCCTTAGATAAACTTTCAAGTGAAATATGTTTTTTCTTATTAATTTCATCTTTTTGTTTATTTTTATAATCTTCAACTATCTTTTTAGCTTGTTTATCGTTGTTTACACAATAGAATATTGATCCAGCTTCTGGTATTTCACTAAATCCAGTAATTTCAACTGGTTGTGAAGGTCCTGCTTTAACAATCTTATTTCCTCTATCATCAACCATACTACGAACTCTACCATATGAAGATCCTGAAACAAATATATCTCCTATTTTAAGTTCTCCTTCTTGAATTAAAATATCAGCAACTGGTCCCATTTGTAAATCAAGTCTAGATTCTACAACTACAGCTTTCGCACGTTTTTTAGGATTTGCCTTTAATTCCATTATTTCAGAAGTTAATAAAATAGTTTCAAGTAAATTATCAAGATTTAATTTTTGTTTAGCTGAAATTTCAACCATTTCAGTATTTCCTCCCCATTCAGGAGATATTAAACCATATTCTAATAATTCTTGTTTAACTTTCATAGGGTTTGCACCTGGTTTATCTATTTTGTTTATTGCAACAATTATAGGTACATTTGCTTCTTTTGCATGTGATATAGCTTCTACAGTTTGTGGTTTAACTCCATCATCTGCTGCAACTATTAATATAGAAATATCTGTAATATTTGCCCCTCTTACACGCATTTCAGTAAATGCTTCGTGACCTGGTGTATCAACGAATGTTATTTTTTGTCCATTCCATTCTACTTGATATGCCCCTATTTTTTGAGTTATACCTCCAGCTTCACCTTCAATAACATTAGTGTGACGAAGTGCATCAAGAAGTGATGTTTTACCATGATCTACATGTCCCATTATAGTTATAACAGGAGCTCTTAACTCTAAGTCATCTTCTTTATCTTCTATTTCAAGATTATATTCTTCTCCATAAGATAATTCTACTACTTCTTCTTTTTCAACTATTACGTTATACTCTAGTGCAACTTCTTCAGCTTCTTCTATAGTTAAAATTGCATTAGCTGTTAAAATCTTACCTTCCATAAAGAACTTTTTAATTATATCTGATGTATTTATTCCTAATTTTTCAGCTAAGTCTTTAATAGATATTTCTTGTGGAAGTACTACCATTCCAACTCCACCAACTTCATCACGAATTACTTCAGATTTAATTACTTTTTCTTTTTTCTTAACTTTTTTCTTATCTTCTTTTCTAAAGTCTTGTCTAAGTTCTTTTAATTTTCTTTCTTCTTCTTTAGCTTTTCTTTCATTTTCATATTTTTTCTTATCAAATTTTGATTTACCTTTACCATTAGTCTTACCTTTTACTTCTGATTCCATTGTAGGTATTTCAAGATTTGCTTCTTTATTTTCTTTTACAAAAGGTTTTCTTCTATCGTCATTACCGAATTTTTTATCTTTATTAAATGGTTTTCTTTCAAAGTTACCTTTATCATCTCTATTATCTTTATTAAACGGTTTTCTTTCAAAATTACCTTTATTATCCTTATTAAACGGTTTTCTTTCAAAATTTGAACCTTCTGAATTTTCTCTATTAAATGGTTTTCTTTCGAAATTACCTCTTTCTCTTCTTTCCCCTCTATCTTGGTTATTTTTAAAATCCCCATTATTTCTAAAGTTATTTTTTCTTTCACCAAAGTTATTATGACTTCTATCTGAATTATTTTCTCTGTTTTCTTTATTAAATTTATTATTTTTATCAAAAGATCTCTTAGCATTATTATTGTTATTATGTTTAGACTTATTATTAAAAGTCATTTTCTCACTAATTACCTCTTCATTTTTATCATTTTGTTTAGAAACTACAGAGTTATTTTTATTAACTTCAACTTTTTTTTCTTCAGTTACTTTTGGTCTTTTTTCTTCGTTAATTCTTCTTTTAATATCTCCAATTTCATCATCAGATAAAGTAGATTGAACTTTTTTATCATATCCATATGTCTTTATTTTCTCTATAAATTCCTTTGACGTTAGTTCTAATGTTTTAGCAAATTCATATACTCTCATTTCTCCACCTCCAGTTTATTTAAAATTCCATTTACTACTTTTTTAGTTGTTATTCCTATTGTCTTTACCTCACTTAAAAATATCTTTTTCAAAGAATATTGTTTTTCTATAAATATTACTTTTACTTCTGCAGCCTTAGCTACTTTTTTCATTCTATTTATTTGTTTAGAATTTACATCACTTGGAATTATTAATAGTTTAACTCTATTATTCTTAACGGCCTCAATATTCTCATCTACTCCATAAATTAAATATTCTGAGTTTTTAAGACTTTCTAATATATTTAAAACTATTTCATCATTACTTTTCTTAAAACTAGTTTTTTTAATGTATTCCAATGCTTTATTTGCACTTTCTAAATTAATCTTATACTTATTAAATAATTTTTGAAAAACATCCAAATCATTTTTAATATATATACCTCTATGTTGAATTTTTTGTTCTTTATCAAAAACATATTCCCCATTAGGCATTTCAACAAATCTTAAAAGATTTTCCTTTTTATCATTAGCTCTTGTAATTACACAAGTTCTAATAATTAAATCATTCTTGTTCTTCTCTCTTTTCTTCTTCTCCATCATTTTCTTCACCATACGCTTCTAAGTTTACTCTTAATTTACATAACTTTCCAGCTAGTTTTGTATTAACCCCTTTTTTACCTATAGCAAGAGTTAATTGACTAGGTTCAACTTCAACTTTAGCAATTATCTCCTCGTTATTTCTAACTATTTCTATAGATACAAGTTCTGCAGGTGATAAGGCATTTTTAACAAAAAGACGAAGATCTGGATTCCACTCAATTAACTCTACTTTTTCACCTTTTAACTCATTTAAAATAGCATTTATTCTTACCCCATCTCTACCTATACATGATCCTATTAAGTCCACATTTGGATCTTCAGTATAAATAGCTACTTTAGTTTTTACACCAGCTTCTCTAGCTACATTTTTTATTTCTATTAATCCTGATTGTATTTCAGGTATTTCTCTTTCTAATAATTTAGATACTAATCTATCATCTGTTCTTGTTAAATCAACTTTAGGGAATTTCCCTGTTAAATTTACACTTCTAATATATCCAACAAATCTATCTCCAACTTCAAAATTATCAACTTCTGTTAATTCTTTTTTTAGTATAGTAAGATCTAGACCATTCATATCTAAATATAGATTTCCATTTGGTTCTATTCTTTTAACAGTTAAATTAACAAGTTTACCTTCAACTTGACTTAACTTATTATTAATAGCTTCTTTTTCTTTTTCTCTAACATATTGAACTATTATAGACTTTGTTCTTTGAATAGCATTTCTTCTGAATTCATCAGCATTTAATTCTATTCTTATTACATCTCCTACTTTAATTCTTTTCTTGTATTCTTTTGCCTTACTTAAAGGAATTTCTATAGTTGGATCATAGAATTTAACCATATCTTCTATTATATTCTTTTCTGCAAACATTTTAACATCTCCTGTTACCATGTCTATGTCTACACTAATATTTTCTTGATCGTTAAAATCTTTCTTGTATGCTGCAAGTAATCCTGATTTTAATCTTTCAATTAATTCTAATCTATCTATTCCTTTTTCTTTTTCTAATTCTTCTAATGCATCTAAAAACGTTGCTTTATCTTTAGATTTCATCCTATTCCACTCCCTCTCCAAATGATTTATCAGATAAGTTAAATATTAATTTCGCACTCTTAATTTTTTCAACCGGTATTTCTATAATTTTTTCAATAACTTTGTCATTTAAGTATACAGTACCATCTTTAAAATCTTCTAATATTCCTTCAAAACTTTTAGTATTTTCAATATTATTTCTAGTTTTAACAGAAATTTTACGACCTTTGAATCTTATAAAGTCTCTTTCTCTTTTTAATTTTCTTTCAAGTCCTGGAGTTGATACTTCTAAATAGAATTTATCATCAATTAAACTATCTACAACACTGTCAATATTAGTACTTAAAAGTACACAATCATCTAAAGTTGTCGTTCTATTTAAATGTTCTACATATATTCTTAAAAAATTATAACCACCTTCTCTGACATATTCAATATCAGCTAATTCTAACTCCAATTCATCTAAATAAGTTTGAATTTTTTCTTCAATTAAAAGTAATTTATCTTCCATTTTCTCCCCTTATCTATTAAATTTAAAGAGTGGGAACCTCCCACTCTTTACCTGTATATTAATTTTAACATATTTAACAATATTTTACAAGCAATATTAAGAAAAAATACTATATATTGTTTAATGTATATATTTAAATAACTATTTTTTTCAAACAAAAAGACCTCAATCGAGGTCTTTTATATCGTTCTAGTATTTATTTTAATCTAATTACCATGCGTAGACTATCAACATTTTTAAAAATGGCTATTTTATATACATTATAACAAATTCAAGTATCTTCTTTGTAACTTATTACAAAATAAATTCTTTAAATTTTCAATAGTTATTAATTAAAAATTATTTTCAAAAAAAGTTCTTGCATTTTTTAAATATATATGGTATACTATATATGTAGAAAGGAGGAATGTTATAATGGATAAGAAAACCCAAAAAGAAAAAGAAACTTTAAAGGAATTTGAACTTGAAATACAAATATTCACATTAAAGTTTCGCATAAAAAAAGTTTTCAAATAAGGTTAGGTGCGACGCACCTTCCTTAAATCCATTATAGCATAATAAATTATGAAAATCAAAATAAGAAAAAAATTTAAAAACAATAAAGAAAAAATTGTTGAAAAATATTATCCGATAGAATTTATAATTTTAGGAATAATATTATTAATTTGTTTAAAAATATATTTATTTTAAGGAGAAACAATGGCAGTCACAGAAGCACAAAAAAGAGCGCAAAAAAAATATGATGCTAAAAATAGAGAAAAAGTAAATCTACAAATTGCTTTTAGAAGTGCAAAAAGTTTTGTAAAAAAAAGTGAAGATTTAGATAAATTAGAAGATTTAAAATCTATGATTGAAGAAAAAATAAAAATTTTGAAAAAATAATTCAAAAAACACTTGACTTTTAATATCGTATACGGTATAATATCAATGTAATAAGAAATATATGAAAGAGAGTTGAATGTACTAATAAAATTAGGGGTTAATTGAGAAAATAAAACAAAACATGACAATCAAAGGAGCACACACATGAACTCACAAAAATTAGAAAGCATTAAAAACAGTATTAAAAAAGGTTACTTTTTTGAAGGAGATTATTCAACAAGCTATTATATTTTGAATGATGATAATCAAAAAAAATTAAGAATTGATGAAGATTCAATTTGCGAATTTAATGAAAATCAAAAATATGTTTTGAGTGAAGATTTAAAACTTTGTGAAGAATTAATAGAACTTTGTGAAGAATATGATTTTATGAGAGTTAGAAGAGAAAATGCAGAAGAATTTGAAAAAATTAAAGATTTAAAAACTTATATCGATGAGTTTGATTTAATGTTTAAAACAACGATTAAAAAAGAGTATAATAAAGATTTTTATCTAATTTCTATCGATGATAACGGAATTGACATTTTGTTTGAGGGATATATATCAAAAGATGATTTTAAAAAATTAAGCGAAATCTCTTTAAAAATAGATGAAATTGTTGAATTATCAAAATTTGAATACAAAGATAATAAAAAATATATAAGTGTTTTTGAAATTCTAGATCTAGAAGATCATGAGATTGAACCAGTTGATGATTTTTGTATGAATCCATACGATGTTGAAGATTTAAAAGATTATTTGAGAGATGTTGAATACAACAAAAACTTCTATGAAGATTAAATAAAAAACTAAAATACGAAATTGAAAGTCTATATAGATTTTTATACTCAACTCGAGGTAGTTATAAAACTACCTTTTTTTTATATCAAAAAAAAAGAGGAACACTAAGTTCTTCTAATAACATGACACTCAAACTAAAACAATATACATTGTCTGAGTAATAATATTATACTCTTTTTATATTTTTTGTCAATAAAACTTTGATTTTTTTGAAAAATAAGGTATTATTTAGTAAATAATGTTAAATAGGAGTAATAAATATGATGTTAAAAACTTGCAATCAATTAAAAAGAGATATTCAAGATTTTGCCTTTACAAATGAATTAGAATTAATAGGGAAAAATAATGTGTATAATACAATAGCTTTAAATCTTAATATACCAAATCAAGACTTAATGGAAATTTTGAAAGGTCAAGAGTTCTTTTATTTAGATAGTTATTTGAAATTATGTGAATACTTTACAACTCCTTTTCAGTTTTCTATTGAATACCCTGCAGATGAATTAACAAGTCAAGAAAATGGAACAGAAACACTAACAGAAGAAATAGCATTTGATTTAGCTTTAGAAGAAAAACCTAGAAAATGGTTAGCTTTTTTTGATATTAAAGAATATGAAAATATGCAATATTATAATTTTTACGATTATGATATAGAAGATAACGAAGAAGATTTAAAAATGGAAAGATTTATTAAAAATATGGATGAATTTTTTGGAGAAGAATATATTGAAACACCAAAATTCGAGATATATACCGATGAAAATTGGGTAAGATTACCATTAAAAGATATTTACACTTTATTTGAATATCAAGCTAAAATAGATATAAAATAAAAAAAACGGTGACAATTAAGTCGCCTATAATAAATTAACCCCAGCTATTCAGAACGTATCTGTACACTTAAGTAGTAACTGGGGTGTTTGGTGTTTTATTTAATATTATATAGATAGTGAACTATCTACACCAATATAGTACCTCATTTTTTATTTTTTATCAATTATTACTTGAAAATAGCTCAGCCTAAATCTCGGCTCTATTCATAGTCAGTATTAGTTAATAAAAAGGGTATGCAAAAAATTTGCTACCCTTATATTTTTGTTTCATTTATTTCTTTAAGTACTCGTGCTTGTTCTCTCTCTATATGCGCTTTCATCGTTCTAGCTAACTCTTTATAATCTATATCCTCGCATAAAGAGACACTGTCAAATATATCAATTATCTTTATGTGAATATCTTGCCAATTGCTATAAATTAAATCATAATATACTTTTTTAGTCTTAGAATTTGTAAACATTAAAAGTAATTCATTTATTCTGTCTAGTATCTCTTCTACTTCTTGTGTCAATTCATTAAGTATATTATCCTTGTTTTGATTAATGTTATTGTTAATGATATACCACAACACTAATTTTTCGTATCCTTGTAAAAGTCTTATCCACAATAATCTCACTACCATTTTTAATTTAGTCTGGTCGATATGTCCATCCACGATGCTGTCTTTTAATAGGATCATAGTAGATATGATTTCCTCATCTCTTTTTAGTCGGTCATCATTACTTTTTTTATTTTCAACAATTAAATACCATATCATTACAATGGCAATTACAGGAGCTAGTCCGTGTGTTCCAATTATTTTCATTACTTGTTCCAATTTATCTACTTCTATCATAATTCCACCACCTTAGAAATACCAACTAGCACCAATTCGAGCTACTGCTTCCGTTTCTTTAATATTAAACGGCTTAGTTTTAATAGCTATATCACTATATATCATAGTCTTTGAATAATCTCTATTGATATTACCTAAAACATCACTAAAATTACTATAATTAGCATTGTATAAAGGGTTAGGAGAAGTTACTACTTCCCCACATCCTCTCCTTGTTTTTCCTCGTTTTCAGTTAATTCTTTTTTTAATTCTTCTTTAGCTAGAGTATTTTTTTCAACGATAGTAACTGCTCTTTCAACTGCCTTATCAATTACTGCATCTGTTGCTTTAAGTCCTAATTTTTCTACTTGCATTCCTACTTCAGTAATTGCTCTAGCTTTCTTATTAGCACCATCTTTATATTTGAAATTGTCTTCATACCATTGCACGATATTTACTGCTATTTCCAATATATTGTCATCAACTTTTGTCTCTGTTTTTTGTGCTAACTTTCTAAATGTAGGAACAAGTCCTAAAAATGCTCCTGTCAAAACTCCTAAAATTGTGTACATAATTTCTAATTTTGTCATAATAATTACCTCTTTCTTTTATTTTATTTTTTAATTTATTCGACTATTTTTTTAAGTTCAATATGTGGGTTATCTTTGAGTGATTTCCAATCACCACCCCACTCGACCTTTATTCCAAATTCTCTTGCTACTAATTCAATGTGCCTTGCAACTTTTTGATATTTATTAGTAGACTTCCAATCTATATTCCCTTGTATTGTTGGGTCATAAATTCCAAAATCAATAGCATACCCATAACCATCACTTTTAGCTTGATGGTTAGACTTCTTAACATAACCATCACAATTAGTTACTCTAATTCCTGATATAGTTCTCCCTTGCTGATATAATCCATTTTGGTATTCAGCTGTTCTAAAACCTTGAACGATTATAAAATCAAATGGACTATTTGTTATAGCTTTTTGAATAGCTGATACTAATTTAGGATGAATTTTATCTAGCTTGTTAATGCTATTTTGACTTAGTTTATACATCAGTTCTCCACCTCCTTTTTCTAAAATTTTATAAATAAAAAAGACAGAACTATTTAAAATTCTGTCTTGCTATAATTAGTTATTTAATATATTTTTCTATTGTTCTTATAAAAGATCCTGCATCTAAAAAATAATTAGGATATGCTTTTTTTAAGTTTTTTAAATCTTCTACCGATACTAGAACTACATTTGTTTTTTCTTTTTTTTCATAATATAAGTAATCTGAACTTATTTCTTTTTCAGGTGTCGGTATCAATCTAATTTTATTAGTTTCATAATCTAATATCAACAATAAATATTCATTAGTTTTAAAATCTTCAATTACATTTGTTACAATACTAATACTTCTTAAATCGTTTAGTATTTTATATTCAGCATCTATTAATTTTAATTCATTAATTTTTTCAAACTTTTTTTTAGTTTCTATACATTCTATTAATTCACTTGATAATTTAAAAAAATCTTTATAATATTTTGTTCCACCACCAATTTTTAAATCTTCATTTTTTATTGAATCAACTATCTCTAATGCTGTTGCCCATTGATGTTGTAATCTAGTTCTTATTTGTAATTCTAAGAGATACCCATTCAATTCTTTATATTGTTTACCTTGATACTTGTATATTTGATGTATACTCCTATATCCATCTTTTTTAGGATCTAATATATAGTTTTTCTCTCTTTCAAACACAAAATTATTCTTATTATTCGGTGATTTATATACTCCATTTTTTAAAACTTCACTGAATTCTTCAACTTCTTTTAAATTAGATAGTATAACTCTTGTACCTGCCAAATCCTGCATTCTACTAAGTTTCATATCTTTAAATCTTTTTATCTTCGAAATAATTGAAGGTAATCTTTTCAATCTTTGTGAACAAATAAAATTATTTTCAGGATACTTTTTATTTAACTTACTTCTAATAGTATAAATAAAACTTCTCATTATCTTAGAATGCTCAGCTCTATAATTAGATATTATTTCTAAATCTTTATCACTAGAACTTTCTCTGTATATTCTGTCCCCTATTCTATCTAGTTCATTTTTAGATATATCAACTTCTTTAATATACACCATATAAAACACCTCCTATTATCAGTATTATATCATGATTAATTTAAAACACCAAATCTTATTTAATTTTACCCTCTTTATTTAATTCTACTTTAACTGCTAATCCTTTATCTAAAAGTACATCTAGCACATCTTGAGGACTAAATTTTGAAAACCATTTAGGATAAATGATATTATAGTGCCTATTTATTAATTCAGCACACCACTCACTGCAAGTATATCTATCTTTGTCCTGTTCTCCTCTATTAAAGAAGTTAGATAACCATATTGCTTTGTTGTCATATTTAAGTCCTTTAGTTTCATTATAAAATCTATCTAGACTATTAATAAGTGTACTATCTAGGACTTCAAATACTTCCCATTTATTTGGATTTAGATATTTTTGTGATTGCATCCTTATAGCTGTTGGCTTGTCTGCAACTCCTATCAAATCATTACCATTCCACATCTCACAGTGATTAAACCTTGATTTAGTCCACCATTGAATAAGTTTTGCTCCTATTCCCTTATTTTTATAAAAAACAAAATATATACTCATATCACATCCCCTTTTCTATTCAAATTTTAATGTTTTTAATACTTGTTCTAATACTTGCTTATACAATGCCTCTATTTGCACTTTCTCTAACTGTTCTAAAGTCATTTTATCTATTTGTTCTCTTGTCAGTTCCTCTGCTTTAAAGCACGCTTGTTTATAAGTTATTCCTTTTAAATACAATTCATTAAATTCTTGTTCGCTTAAACTAGCATATTCATATATACCATTATTAATATTATCAAATTGCCAATCTATCTTTTGTAAAGGTATTCCTAAACTTTTTGTCTTTTGAAAAGCATTAAGCACCCCGTTAGCATTGATTAAGTCAGTATCTCTTAGCTTTTGCCTCAAATTTCCTTTATAAATAAATCCATTCTCAACAGTGCTATTCTTAATCTTGTCTAAGTTTTCATATAATCTCTTTATTTCTCTTATTTTTAGTTCTGTATCTTTCTTTTTAATATCAAGGGTATAGTTGTTACCCTCTACCTTATAAAATTCAATAGAAGCTAAATCTACTGATTTTAGAGGGATTAGTATTTGATTATCTTTAATTTCTTGATTAGTATATTCAGTATATCTATTTGTTAGATAACCGTTTTCAATTTCTACTAACAGTTTCTTTTCGCTTTCTATTTCCTCTTTTGTCTTTTCCCTTAATACACCATTATCTAGTGTTGGGTTATCAAATTTATCACTATATATTATAGTGTTAGGATATAGCTCTTTGATTATATCATCTTCTATCTCATCATATACACTTGCAATATATTCAGTTCCTCTGTATAAATATTTCATTTTATTTCTCCTTTCTAGCTTAGTTTGTAAACACATACTTGAGCTAATAATAACTGTAACCAATCATCATAATTATAATTACCATCATAATAATCAACAGTTTTATTAAAAAGTAATTTAACTTTATTATCTACTAAAAAAATTACACTTTCATCAATAGAACGATAGCTTGCTTCATTGAAATTTAGTTGTTTTACTACTACTTTGTTAAATTTGTATTTGTAATTACCAATTTCTTTTTTAATTAATTTTTTTATTATAAAACTACCATTTCGTGTTTCCACTCTCTGTTTCTCATTATAAAAGTAATAAGTTAAATTTCCTTTTTTATATCCTTGAGTTATCATCTCTTCAAAATAACGTCTTTTCTTTATATTAGAAAGAATAAAAGCATGTTCTTCAAGAGATATTCTGTAATTATCTATAAATTCTTCTGCATTAATTACACTTCCATCTTCTAAACTGACTTCAATATCTGTCATTTTAGATTCAAACTCAAAAATCTTAAAATCAAGATTAGTTTCATTAGGTGTACTAACAATTTTAGGAATGCCATTTTTAACTTCAACTACAGTTAAAATAGGTGATAAATGCTCATTATAAACTCCTTTGTCTTTACCTTGAGAAGTTACATGTTGTTTACTCCAATTAAAAATATGATTTTCTATTATACTAAATTTTAAATTTTGGTCAAAAATAATGTCGTAATTATGATTACCATACCAATCATCAATTTTTACTGGCACGTGAATACTCTCTATTAAATAAGTACCATCTTTTAAAAATTCAATTGTCTGAGCATCGGTTGTTGGTTTATAAAAATGAACTTTGTTATTATTATCAGGTGTAAATGCCACTGTCCTTGCATAATCTCCAAAATTAGTGACAGTATTTGTATCTTTTGTTAAATCACTTAGACTGTACCAGTTGTAAGTTTTTTTAACAACATCTCGAAACCCATACCACTTCCGCTTCCAAGCATAAGTTTTTCTGTATTTTCTTCAGTTGGTATCGTTATATTTCCATTTATTTTACTTTTATAATAATATCTCTTATTATTTGTGTCATAAACAAGAATATCATTCTCTGCTACTTTAACAGCATTTCTACCGTTTAAAGTCTTAAGTTCGCTATTTCCTAAGTATGCATTAGCATACAAATTAAAGTCATCTACTTGCATTAGTTCTTTATCGCTAGTCCAAGTATTATTGTTTTTTGCTCTTATAAATGCTCTAGTCTTATCTTCTTGTGTGATTGATAATTGAACTCCGTATCGGTCAGCATATTGAATATTAAAAACTCCTGTAGTTTTGTTTCCAATACCACCACCTTGCCAACCATAAGCATAAAATCCGTTGGCTTTATAATCGTTTCTATGCCCTGTGCTTGTTGTTGTTAGTCCTATTCCAAATTCTTGCATTTTAGTTAATGCTTGTTGTTTTATTCTTAAATCAGTAACTAATTCATTTATTTTAGAAACAGCTAATTCTTTAACTTCATTCTTAGTTAAAGTACCTGAAACCGTATCTGTTGCTTTAGTTCTATCAAGTGTATCTTGTACTAATAAAGTTAATCTATTAAGTTCATTTACCTTAGGATCTAATGTATTTCTTTTCCAAGTTTCATAACCCGTTTGTAAAAAATTACCTACTTCAATAGAATATTGTTCAACTTCATTCATTAAATTATCTACTATTTCTGCACCTTTAACAAAAGTACTTCTCATTCTGTGTGAATAATTTGGAAAATCAGAAATCCATTCTGTCTCAATCATATCACCAAAATTATAATGTGTTCCCTCAACCGTTATAGGTTGATTTATCATATTCTTTATACTTTGTCTTGCTGTAAAATCTGACATTTTCTAACCTCCTATTCTTGTAGCAACCCAAATAGCTTTACCTGTTGCTAAAATATTATTATGTAGATCAACTACTCCAACTTTTATATAAAAACCATTATCTTGCTTTACAACTTCACATATAGTTTTAACTGCATTCACAACATTTAATGGTATTTCGTTTATATAAGCTACTATATTATATTTATTAACATCAACTAGCTCTCTTATAATAATAGTGTTGTTTTTATTATATTCATACAAACCACTTCTTATTTTATCTTGCTCTTTTTCAATATTTGCTCTACTTCTTAAATATTCTTCATTAGCATAGTTGGTCTGTTCTGTTATAAAATTCTCACTATTAGCTTCATAATCTCTATATAATTTAAGTACAAGTTCCATATAATCGTTTGCTTGATCTATTGCTATTATTTGATAATTTCCTTTATACTTTTTAAAATCTAATTTTATAACATCTTCTAACTCTAAAAATGGCATATTATTTGCTCTTAATTTAATTGTGTTATAATCACGACATTCATTATAATAAGTATGTTTTGCCATTTCAGTAGCCTGTTCTCTACTTGTAATATACTTATAACTAACAGTTTTTATACTCATATTTTCTTGTTTTAAGTTTCTAATTTCTGTATAAGATACAGTATTATTATTAAACGTTAATATTGGTCTTCCTTGTAATTTAAACTCTTTTATAAATATATCTTTATTTGTGGTATTATTAAGTTTTAACTTACCTCCACTTGAATTAATATCTAATTCATATGTAGAATATGTTATATTAGTTTTAGTAGTTCCATTTAATGTATAAGCTACAATTCTTGGCACTTTATCAAGTTCTATAACATCTTTTATATCTATTTTCCAATACTCTTTTCCAGTCGTATTAGCTCTAACAACTATCTTAGCATCATCTTCAGATTGAACTGCATTCTGTCCAGCTAAAGCAAATACAGTCTGTTTGTTTTGTGCTACCGTATTTGTATAATTTACTTCAACTTTATTATTTTTAGCTATAATTTCACTAGTTTCTATAAAAGATAAAATAGGATAATTACCCTTTTTATCTCCTAAGGTTATATCAACTTTATTTATGTATGATTTATCAAAAACAGAATTTATTTTAAGTTTACCTGTATTTGTTGTATAAATATTACCATAAACAGATCTCACTATCTCTGATAATTCTTCCATAACTTTAGTACCTTTTTTAATATTAACAAGTGGAATTTTAACATATTCATTATTAATTTTTATATCTGCTATTTCTAATTCATTATCTTCAAACCCTAAATACTTAGTAGCTAGACTATGTAATAAACTTTTGGCTTTATCTGTATTGTTTGAAATATAAAAATTTTCATAAGATATATCTTCTATGAATAATTTCTCATATCCTTTTATAGTATTATCATCAACACTAAGTTCTATCGTTCTTCCTAAACTAGTATCAGTTTTAACTATATTTCTAACAACACCTTTAAATATCATAAGAGTTTCATTATTAAATGTATCTTCAATGGTTATAATATCTCCATTTTTAACTAAATATTCATCTACATTTTCTAGAGTTAATAATTCATTCCATCTCATTCTTGGAAAATCTTTATATCTTCTATGAAAATCTTTTATAAGTACATCACTTGGTGCATTAGCATTAGCTTCAAGTATTAAATTTAATGTTGATGGACTTATGTTTCCCTCGGCAGTTCTCAAAAATCTAGAAATATTAAAAGAGGTATTAGTTAATAGATCTGTTAAATCTAATTCTCTTGTGATATTTCTAATAGTATATTGATGTTTTATATTATTAGATTCTGTCTTCATTAATTCTTTATATGTATCACTTACTATTCTCACTTATACCTCCTTTGATTTCCTTAAAATTTCTTCTGCTCTAAATTTATCAAAAATAGTTTTTGTTAGATCTTCAACAGCTAAAAATCCTCTATTATCAATATTAACTTCTACTTTAAAATCAATACCTTTTGATACAATGTTGCTTGATGGTAAACTCTTATTAGTCATACCACCTAAATATTCTCCACTAGATGCGTTAGTTTCTCTGAAACCTAACCCCTCTGATTTTAATTTAGTTTCAAAGTTATCTAATTCCTTTTTAATAGTTTCATAAGCTTCTTTAAGAGTAGAAGCTCCACTTAATTTTTGATCCATATCTTCTGTATTCATATATTTTTTTATTAAATTTTGATATACAGAACTTTCACTAAATGATTTTATTAATGCATCTTTAGCACTTTTATATATCCCATCACCTATAGACATATTAAACTGTTCAAAGCTATTTGTATCTATAGCAACGGTCATAGCTTGTTTTAAAATATCAGATAATTCTTGTGCTTTATTTGTTATTTTATCAAGTGGTAACATTTGGTCTATCATTTCATCAGATATACCTTGCATTTTAGCTTGTTTTCTTAACTCTTGAATAATATCTCTCATATCACTTGAAACTTTTTCAGTGTCTTTTAACTGCTTAAATAAAGAACTAAAATCAAGATGCTTTGGGTCTAAATCTTTAAGTGTTTTTCCACTTTCAAGCCTAATTTTTACTAATGCTTCTGCAACTTCTTTAAACTTATCTTCGAATTTAGTTTCTAAACCATCAAGCTCTCTAAATTCTAAATCATATTTTATCTTAGCTAAGTTATTTCTTAATTTACCAAAATATGAACCTAAACCATTAGCTAAACTTTCAATTACATTCTTACCATCTGAAAGATTTTTAGTTATACTTTCTCTAGTTTCATTAAATGCCGTTACAATTTTATCTTCTTTATCTAACATTTCATCAATTTTCTTTTCAAATTCTGGTATCATTTTTTCTAAATCATCATTATCTTTAGCTAATGATTTCATTTTATCAAGCATTTCTTTTTTCTTAGCTTTTTTATCAATTGTAGAAACACCCTCAAAACTCTCATAAATAGCATTAGTATAGAACTTCTCAGTTTCTTGCTCTTGCTTTCTTAAATCTTGAATTTTATTTAAAAATTGTTGTTTAATTTGATCAAGATTAGAATTTACATCAACTAGATCCCATTGAGTGATAGCTCCACCCTCTTTATCTAAGAATTTCTTTAAATCTTCTGAATTTAAATTTTTAATCTTTTCATTATATATTTTTTCTAAATCTGTTGAGTTTTGTGCATCAAACTTCATTACATCACTAAAGTTTTTAGCATATGCAACATTTTCTCTTTTATGTGATATTAAATCAGAAACTCCTAATGTAAAGATTGACAACAACCCATTCCAGAAACCGCGTTTTTGACTTCTTTCAGCTACACCATTCATTAAAACTTTTGGGTTAAAGTTATTAGCAAAAACCTTATTCATTTCAGTTGACATATTCTTATACAATTCAAGATTTTTATTACTTGTATTTTCACTTGCAGATTTTACTAAATCTCCCTGAATATCTTTCATTGTATCTCTTAGTTCTCTTAAAGCTCGTGTATTATCATCTAATTCTTTTGATCTTGCTTCATAATCTTTCTTAGCTTTTTCTGCTTTGTTATCTCCAAAAAGTATACCAACTAACCTTGATCCCATATCAACAAATTCATTAACTATAGCTTTAACTCCACCTGCTATATCTCCAGTTGCAAAAGATGCTACACCTGCAATTTTATTTGAAAATAAATCTAATAGTTCTCCACCGACTTCACTATCATCTGAATTTTTTACTATATTTTTAAATGCTTTTTTTATATTTTCAAAAGTAAACTGAACATATTCAGTTATCATTTTTTTAAGCTCTTCAGCTTTTTTAATAGCTTCTTTTAGTTCTATTGATTTTGAACTAGCATTTTTCATTTTATCTAATGCTGTTTTTAAAGTTGTTAATTTATCTGTATCTTCTTTATTAAAATTATGTTCATTTAACAGATTAGTTATTTTATCTAAAGTATCTGTTCCTGTTGCATTATCAATCATAAATTTTAAATTTTCATCTAAATTATCAAAACCATTTACATATGAATCTTTTAAAGTTTTGTATTCTTCATCAATTTTAGCTTTTTTCTCTTTTAATTTTTCAATATAATCTTTATCAGAAATAGTGTCATTCATTTTAAATTCAATATCAAGTTCACTTGACTTATCAGATTTTTCTATTTTATCCTTTAAATCTTCAAAAGTTTTCTTGATATTTAAAATATAATTAGAAGCTGATATATTGATTTTTTCAGTATATAAACCAACCTTTTCAACATTAGTATTAAATTCTTCATCAACTTTTATTTTTTCTTCATATTTTTGAATATCAGTCAAATCAGTTCTATTATCAATTTTAGCTTTCTTTTTATTTGCTAATTCTCTTGATAAATTCAATACTTGCTCTTTGGTATCTCCTTTATATACATCATTAAGATCATCTATTATTTTTCTTAATTCTTCAATAACAGTTTCATTCTTTAATTCATTTTGTGTTTCTTTAATGGTATTTTTCAAATTATCAATATCAGTTTTAATTTTACCTTTTAAACTTTCATCTTTAATTTCATTAAACAACGATTGATAGTTCTTCAACTTCTCATTATATATATTTAACTGACTATTCAAATACTCTAAATTATCTACCCAACCGTTAGATTTTGATAAATTCAATTCATTAGTATTTTTTAAAGTAGTCTGTTCTAACAACTCAAGTTTAACTTTTTCAGATTGCTTTTTAGTATTTTCAATTTCTTGCTTTATTTTATCTTGCAAACTCTTATCATTAGTATATTTAAAATTAGATTGTAATTGCTTAATATAATCATCATATGCTTTTAGTTGTTCTTGTAATGTTTCAAGTGGATTAAAAAAGCCATTATTGCTAAAATTAGCAATATTTTCTAAATTTAATTCGTGTACTTTTTTAGTTTTTTCTAATATAGTTTTTAACTTATCAGAATTAATTCTTAAATTTAATTCCCCTATAGTTTTTTCAAGATTCAATAAGATATCTTCCCATTTTTTAGATAAACTATCATTAATATCTTTCAATTTATCAGCATATGTTTTCTCTTTAGTTCCACTTTCTTTTTTATCTTTTTTACCTTTTGATTTAGACTTAGAATCATTAGAAGAGCTTCTTGATATTTGTTGTTTTTGGGGTGCTTGAATTTTATAATTCTTTTGTAACAGCTTTTTAGCTTCTTGCTCACTCATAATTTTAGTTTGATTAGTAAATACCTTTTCTCCATTAATATACATAACAGAATCTTTATTTCCTGCTCCTGTACTAACCTCATACTTACCATCACCTAAATTTTTAAATGTTGTATTAACTCCATTTACAAAAGCACTAACACTTGCACCAACTTTTTGAATTTCAAATATCTCATCTATACTTCTATCTGTAGTGTGTCCTGTAATAACTTCTTGAACTCTGCCTTGATTATCTATAATAGATAGTGAATCTTGATTAATCTTTTTAGATAAATCTGCCGTATTTTTATTGGCATTAGATTTTAAATCATTTTTAGTTTGCTCTCCTAATTTATGTAAATCGTGTAGACCATCATTTATACCATCTAATAAATCTCCAGTTTTTACACCATAATCACCCAGCATATTTTTTAAAGCTTCACTTTTTAAATTAGATTTTTCTAGTCCTGCTTTTATAACATCTTCTGATTTTGTTATTTGGTTATTAATTCTATCAATTTTAAATGTTAAAGGTGCTATTCTATCTAATAAAATCCTTGCTTGTTTATCAGTTCCATCTTCTCCATGCTGTTTTAAAATTTCTTTTATATCTTTCATAGCAGTTTCAAGAGCTTTATTATCATCTAACTTAACATGTTTAAATTTATCTAAATCTTTTATCAAGCTTTCTGTTACACCGTTTTTTAAATCAAGTCCTGCTTTTTGGAAATTAGCAAGTTCTTTTTGAATATCTTGCTTTAAACCTGCAATCTTCTCATATTCTTTCTGTTGAGTTTTTGCAAATTCTTTCATATTGTCTTCATTAAGTTGCATTAGTACCTTTTGTTTTAATTTAGAGTTTATATCATCTAAACTATCTGCAACTTTTTGATATTCACTAGCTTCACTTGATATACTACCTATGATATCTGGATAAAGAGATTTTAATTCTTCATACATACTTAATCTTTTAGATTCTTCTTCACTAGTCAGAGAACTATCAAGAGCTTTTTTAGATAAATTAATATACTCTTCAACCATATTTCTAGCATGTTCTGATTCATCAATAAATTGAGACCAATAATCATCAACACCTTTTTGATTCAATAAATCATTTAATCCACTTAATAGATTATTAATTCCACTTAATGCCCCTGCTGTTGCATTAGTAAACTTATTACCTATGGTAGTTGTAATATTATTCATATTAGCTTCAAATACCTTAAGTTGGTTAGCATAAGAATCAATAGTTCTTGCGGCATCTCCTTGCATAAATGAAGTTTTTTCAAGCAATGCTTGATATCTTAATTCTGCTTTAGTACTTGCATCTAAATTAACCCATTTTTCTTTTATTCCTTTGTTTCTAGCATACTCTGCCATGACAGTATCATTAATAACTATACCTAATGTTTTTAGAGCTTCAGTTTCTCCAACGATACCACCACGAAGTGCATTAAATGCTTGCTCATCATCTATATTTTTAAATGAACCTATATCAACTGCCAAGCTTGCAAGATTTTCAGACATTTCTTTAATTTGAGATGTATCAAACCCACCTAAACCTTTGATAACAGCACCCATATCACTTACATATTTTTTCATAGCATAAATACTACGTCCCATTTCTACTCCTGATTTTTCTGCAAACTGTTGAACATCATCTGCCATTTGACCAAAAACTTGATCTGTAACATTTTGTAATTCTGTCATATCACTTGACGCACTCAAACAAGCTTTACCAAAATTCAATACAGAACCTACTAATTTACTACCTGCATAAACAGCTGCTAACCCTTGTACAGAACTAGTTAAATTAATAAAGCTACTATATAATTTTTTAAGAGGGCTATCGTCAACTTTAGGTGCTGGTAACTCTTTACTTAATTCTTTATTTATTTTATTTAAAACTGGTGTTACTTGATCTGTTAATTTTGCAACCATCTCTAATTCATAATCACTTAATGCCATATGTTACCTCCTTTCACTATTTTTTTCTGATTTCATTCATGACTTCTTTATATATTTCAAATAGAAATTCCATTTTTTCAACAAGCCAAAAAGGATGCTCTGCACGTGTTTTACTAAATGGATAATTTATTTTATATTGTACTCCACCAAAACCTACTACATTATAATCAAAATAGTATAAATACTTCATTATATCTTCTTTCAATAAATCATATTTTTTAGTTTCTTTATTAAGACCTTTTAATAAATCTCTCATTACAAATTTATATCTAAGCCTTAAACCTTGAGCAAACCCACCTTTTCACTTATCCTTGAATTTTCCAAAATGCTATTAAATATTTTCTTAAATAAATCAGGATTTCTACTAAAAAACTCTAATATACTTTCTATCTCAACTTGTTTTTCTTTGCCATCTAAAATTAATTTTAAAGTTTGACTTTTTATTAATTCAATAACAGGACTTGTTTCCGCAGTATAATTAATAGTTAAAATCTCATGAGCTCCCTCTTTTAAAACTCTTACTTTAGTTGTTGGTGTATTAACATAATTAAACATATTCCAAAAACTTGCTACAGTTTCTATTACTATACTATCTGTTTTATTAGAAAAGGTCACAACTTGTGTGACCTTACCATCTTCTAAAGCTTCTATTTGCTTTTCTTCACTATCAATTTCAACTTTATCTTCTCTATCATAATTTTTTATATCTTGTATTTTTTCATCTACAATCTGAGTTTCTCTTTCCATAAACTAACTCCTAAGCTTTTTCGATAGTTATAACAATAGGTGATCCAGTTGCTTCATCATATAAAGCAGATACTTCTTTACTCATTCCTTGAGCACCTGTTATATCTGTTCTTTCTACATTAGATACCTTACATCTTGGCAACTCTATTATTATCTTATTATCAGTTTCAACTTCCTTAAATTGTATTTTTATAGCATATGTTGAATTAGCTTTTAATGCTGTATGAGCTCCAACATAATTTTCTTTTAAAAATTCATTATATGTAAAGTTAACTGTAATATCTCTTATACCATTTCTTTTAATAGATTTGTTATATACTGAATTTAATGCACCTTTACCCTCTAAAGAGTTATTGATAGTAATATCTAAACTTTCAATATCACGTGTAACATCAGTAGTACCGTTTTCAGTTATAGTAGCACCTAAACATATTAACTTTTTACCATCAAATTCAGTTGCAGTTGCTCCACCTGAAAATCTTGTATTACCAGCAACGTGATTCATTCCTATAAATGATGGTGTCACGTTCACATATGATTCTAATGATGTCTCAAATTTTAATGAGTTAACAAGCAATCCTTGGAATTGATCATATGATTCATTTTCATCATCATCGAGTACAACTGTTAAGTACTTATCAAATTTATTAGATGCTTTATATATTAATTTTTTAGCTGTAGACCCTTGAGTTTGTTTTTCAAATCCTGAAGATTCAATTAACATTTCTAATTGTCCTAAAGTGGCTTCTACTGTTGTATCTCCTGAAACATCTATTTTAGATATCCAAGAATCAGTTTCAAAACCTACTGTATTTATAGTTTGAGATTTTGTTGCATTCACATTAGGTGCTAATGAATAGCTTGTAAATTGTAACTTCTTCATATCTGTTGTTTTTGCAGTGTTTCTGTTATCTTGTTTTGCGATCAATAATTGCATATTTATGATCTCCTTTCTGTTAAATCAATTGTTATATTTATAATATTAGAACCTCCCAGATCATTTTCATTCTCTTGATAATGTTCTACATCATAAGAATAATCTAAACTTCTTGTACTATATTTAATTCTTTCATCTTGTATTAATCTATTTAATACATCATCAACAAACTTAACATTATCTATATTTGCTTTTTCAGATATTGAATCAAAATAGCTAATATATGTTATACCTATTCTTCTTCTAATATCTCTAATGTGTTGTGATACACTTACTGAACTTGTTGAAGTTGATTTCACATCAACTAAAAATATACCATCTTTATTGTATAGTCCATCTTTAAAATACTTATTATCATCATAATTAGAAAATTCAACTAAATAATCTTCTGAAACTAATTCTTTTAATACTTCTAATATCTTATCAACAATAATCATAAAACCATTATTCCTTTCTTTTTAGACTTATCAGTTTTATTTTCATTGTGTAGTTTTATTATAGAATTTAATGTACTATCAATAAAATCTTTTTTATCTTTAACTAAATTATCATTTTCAACAAAAGCAAATAATTGATAATGTACATAGTTTTCAACTATCATTTGTTTCTGTACATTATTTATAGGTATATCTCCTAATTTTAGATTGATATACTCAATAGCTTGTTCTTCAAAGTGGGTAGTGTTGGAAGAGATTTGCTCTTCCGTATAACCCATTTTTAACAACTTTTTTTGTAGAATTATAGGTAATTCCATCTTCCAACAACTCCTTTATTATTTTAATTTTACTGTTACATTATATCTTTTAACTCTTTTAGAAATAGGAATAACTGGTAAGTATCCACTTGTTAAAATATATGATTGAGATGTTGTTGGTTTATCTACATCGTAATCTATATATACATCAGTTTCTACAACCTCAACTTTATCATTATTTATTACAGTTAAACCTACATAAGTGTTTACAAACTCAACATCACTTGATACTATTACTAAGTTTGATGTATCTAAATTACCTGAATATAAATTAGTTGGTGGTAACACATCTAATCTGTAACCTAATAAATTATATGATGGATATAGATTTTTATAACCTGTATCTTTATCAGTTACATTTGCTTGATTGTATGCAGTAATTAACTTAGCAAAGTCCTTATCTTTCATTAATTCTTTGAAAATAGCTGAACCTAATTCAATTCTTGTAGGTACAAACCCATTATCTTTAGCAAATTCTTCAACTAATTCTAATACAAATTCTTGCCAAGCAGTAACAACAAGATTTTTAGAAGTATTAGTAGTTTCATCAAATACTAACTCTCTACCTGTTTCAGGCATTGTTAATTTTCCTGTTAAATAGATTTCTGCCGCCATCTTTTCTTTAGTAGCAATATATGCTAATTTTAATGATTTTAACTTGCCATCTCTTATTTGATCTACTTTACTCATTGATTGACCTTTAAATAATATAGGTGATTCTCCTGCTTGCATTGCAAATAACTCATCAGGTGTTAAAGGTGCAGACCCTTTTATAATATCAGGTGTGAATGTATTTCTTATGAATTCTCCCTCTCTTATAACTGGTGCTTTAGTGTTTCTAGGCACTATAGCTAAACTTTTTAAATTCCCTACTAAATCATCAAATACTAATGTAGCTGATTTAGTTGAATAATCGTTTCTAAATTTATCTTGATAATATGTACTTACTACGTTTTCAGGTTTTAAACCTTGATATATTCCCATTAATTCTGCATTTTTTGTATTTATTGCCATTATTTTACCTCCTCAACGAATATGTTATGTATTTCTAATGTATTTAAAACTTTTATGTTATCTGTAGATGTTTCTGATAAATTGCCTACAAATGCTTTATCTACTCTTCCTTGTCTTAAAACTTCTGCTTTATCATCTGCTGTGCTTGCTTGTTCTAAATCTTCTCCTGTATAAATTCTAATATTTTCAGAACCTGTAAAATCTGTTTTAACATATTTCTTCCATTTTCCAGTAGTTTCATCTTGTACTAAAATATCTCCGTGTTTTAATTGTTGACCTGCAACTAGTTCTACTATATCATCTGGAATAAATCTTTCGACTACTACATTTTTTGTATTAAATTTTTCTTTTTTAACTAAATTCTTCATTATTTACCTCCATATCTTTTTTCTGTTTTCTCTTTCGCTATTCTCATAGCTCTTTCATAATCAGTTTCATTATCTTTTTTATCTTCAAAATTAATAGAATTACTTACACTTTCAGTTTTAAATGATGGTAATTCTTCTACTAATTTTGTCATAAATTCTACAATAGATATACTTTTATCTCCAAATTCTAAAGTTTCTTCATTTCTAAAGATATTAACTATAAGTTCTTCAGTCATAAATTCTTTAATCTTTGGAGTAAGTTTATCCTTGTATTTTTCTAAAAATTCATTTTTAGATTTTTCTGCTTGTAATTCTTTTTCAAACTCTGCTCTTACCTGCTTTTTAATTTCTTCAACTTCATCTTTACTAAATTCTTTCTTTTCTTCCTCTTTTTTCTTAGGAACTATTTCATATTCATCTCCGAATATTTCTCTGAATTTATCAAGAGTAAGTTCTTCTTTTGGTTGATCTTCTACAGTTTCTACCTCAATTTCTTCAAATTCAACTGTAATGTTTTCAAATTCTGCACCTGTTACAGCTTGCTTAACTCCAATAGGTAGACCTGCAACCTTTAATAAAGTATCTTTAGCTTTATCAATTTCAACAGAGATTCCTTTTAAAATCTTATCTTTGTAATATCCTAAACCTTTTTCATTTAAATTAGCTTTAGCATATACATTAATTTTTTCTCCATCTTCCTTGATTTCAAAATCACTAAAGTTTCCAATCTCTACAGGTTCTTCTCCATCCCACTTACTTGTATGAGCATAGATTGCCTGTATTGGCTCTGTAATAGACCCAAATATCTTTTTAACTCTTTCAGAATTAAATTCTCCTTGTGGATAAGTTCCACTCTCAAACACTTTAATCTTCTTTGTCATTGCTGCTCCTTTCTTATTTTAATAAAACAAAAAGTACCACATCAGTGGTACTTAGTGTAATAATTATTCATATGTATTCTCCTTTCTTTAAAACTCATGTACTAATTTATCCATTAATTTGAGATTATTTTTTAGTTCATCTAACATATATTCAGACATCGTTAAATCAAAATCATTTTTTATTAATACTTCCAACATCTCTTCAATTATTTTATCTGTTTTTGTTTTTAATTCTTTATAATAACCAATCATTGTGCTTACCTTTCTTAAATAATAAAAAAAGAGAAATTATTTTTCATTATTTAATTTCTCTTTAATTCCATTTATTATTATTTGTCTTATTTTTGCATTTAAATCATCATCAAATCCCATAAATTGCCTTTTAGGTATATTAACACTTTCTTTTGTAACCCAACCTTTATCAGTTTTAAACCTTAAATATTTACCATTTTTAGCTGTTATAACTCCACCATCATTATGTATTCTAGCATATTTAGTATTAGTTCCAACCTTAGCTGTATTATCATCACTTGATGTAGTTAAACTATTTAATAATCTTCCAGTATCTCTTAAAGGCTTACCATCTCTTCCTTTTAATGGCTTCCAAGCATTCCCCTCAGGATCTACACCTCTATGAAACCTATACTTTACTTTATTTTGCATAGCTGTTGCAACTTTTCTCATTATGTCTTTTTTAACTTCTATATCTAAATCTTTGGGTATTTTAATACCTCTTATTTTTTTTATTTCAATCTTCATCTTTAATTCCCATAATCAAACCATCCATTGCCCATTTTTCTCTTAAACTTAATGGTGTTAATTTTTTTCCTAAAGGTTCAGGTAAACGTCCAAATTTAAGTTTACATAATTCTAAATATTCTTTATACTCTTCATCCGTTAAGCCACCCCAGTACCTTTTAAAACTTAAATAAAACACTCTTCTTTCTTTATCTTTTAACTGGTCTTCATAAAGTTTATTTAACCTATCCAATCTATCTTGTGGGATCTTCATCATATACCTCCAACAACATTTTTTCATTAGTCTTTTCTATAACTTTATATTTTAAATTTCTTGATAATAACAGTTCTTTTTCATTTAAACTTTCTGAATTATCACCTATATAAATACATTTAGTACCTTGTTTAACTCTAATCTCAAGCATCAAATCAAATTTAAAGTGTGTTGCAATGTCTAAATCAAGGCTTGTACTTAAAAATATATTAGTTGACCTTATTTCACCAACATTCCAATCTTTATAATATGATTTATGTGTCCCTTTAAAAACAATTAAATTTTCTTTTAATTTAAAATCATTCATTGCATTATCAATACCGTTAACATATTCTTCAATATCATCAGGCAATTTATTTATATAACCATTCTTATGTTCTTTTAATAGTGCATTAATTTTTGTATATAGAATACCAGTATACATATTCAAAGCATAAGTAATATAATCTTTAGAATTCTTATATATATAATCACTATCTTGTTGTAAGATTTTTAATTTAGAATCATTAGCAACTTCAAATACTGTTTTATTATTAACTATATCAAAAATACCAGTTATCTTCTTAATAAATTCTTTAATCTTATTAAACAAGTTAACAACTTTTAATTTTTGACTTTCATAATATTCTTTATATATGCTTTTCTTTTTACCAGAAGACTTATCAGTTAAATATCTATAATCACTGAATCTATCATCGTTAGTATCATAATCTTCTGTTATCTCTAACCCTAAATCTTTAACATCTTCTTTGCTTAGCTGTATTATACTACTTCTACAGTTATAATGCAATGGTGGATATAATCCTTTTTCAATGAAATCTGTTATCTTCATTACCTTCCCATGAAGCTCTTTACATTGATGTGTTGTTCTTCCATCTTCTATTGCACTGTATAAACCGTATTCAAAATAATCTGACATTTCCATTTGCTTTTTAGCGTGTCCCCTTTGTTGAGCTTGAGTAATTACAGTTCTATACACACCTTTTAAATAATCTTTAGGTAGTTTAAATTCTTCTATATTATCTAAAAACTCTTTATTAGTTCCACCTTTTTTAAGGTTTCTCAATAAACTTTCTTGTATTTTTCTAGTTACAGTTAAATCAGTTGTTTTCTTTATCCAAAACAGATTTTGTTTTTCTGATTTATTTATTTTATTTACATCTTCAAATAAACTAGATCTTCTGCTTTTTAATGATTCAATAGCTTCTTCAAACGGCATATTAAATATGTCATCATCTTCTGCAAATTCTTTTAATGGATTAGATTTTAGCTCGACTATAGCTAAATATCTTCCCAGTATATTAAAATAGACCATTTGATTTAATATATCTAGCTTTATATTAATTTTGCTAGTTATATCTTCAATGGTCTTAATCTTTTTTAATGATTTTTGCAATGAGGTGGTACAATCACTCTCGAATTTACTAGATAAGTCATCTAACCACTTTTGCATTTTCTCTTCTCTTATTTCTAAATCAGTTCCACGACTTGCAAATTCAAATCTTTTATTAAATTCTCTAGCATTATTAAAAGGTGGTATTCTCCTTTTTACGAACTGTAGAAAACCCTGTTAGCTCTTTAAGTTCTTCTTCATCAATTTCATATCCTGCTTGAGATAATGTTAAAACTCCATTTATAACCTTTTGCTTGAAATCTTGTCTTTTTGTATCAATTTCTAATCTTTCACTTTCATTTTCTGGTCTATCAATTGATATGTAATAAAGCTCTGAATCATACCCATAAAGTTCCGCATCTATATCTATAAGTTTATCAAGTTCATCTCTTACAAATAATGCTAAACTATCTTCAATTTTTTCTTTTTCTTCTTGATGTATATTTCCTAAAGCATACGAAGAGCTTCCACCACCATTATCAACAGTTAAACTTGAACCTAATAGATTCATTACAATATTCTTTTTATATCTATCAAGCAATCTTTCGTGAATTACAGTATCTATATCAGATAACCTAATCGTAAATAGATTTTCTTTTAATGTTGTATTTTCACTTATAGGAATTGCTATAACATTCTTACCATTTGCTTTTTTAATATCTTCAGCAGTATTCTCAACCTCTTTTTCTGATTGCTCTGGACTATATGCAAATACCATTATAGTATCACCATATTTATTAACAATACCTTGTATCTTTTCATTTATGTTTCTAATATTTAAATAATCAGTAACACAGCTTTCAAGCTTTGATCTACCCTGTCTATAAGCTATACTCTTACCGTGAATAGATAACAACCACTTATTTTTTTCTGATAAATCGTAAACTGTATTATCTACTGTTAATGTAAATATCTTATTATCTCTATTGTATTTTACAAGTTTTTTAGGTATTTCTACTAATTCTTTTATACCATCTAACTTATCATTATATACTATCTCGTGTAATGATAATTTTTTAAAATATGCCATAGCTATATCTTCAACAAGCCTTGTTTTATTTCTAATCTTATTAATTCTCTTTTGAATTTCAATAATCTTTTCATCTTGCTCTGCATTATCTTCAGATTTAACTACCAATTCTCTACTTGATACACCTTTAACTAAAGTATCAATGCACATTTTAATAGTTACATCATTACACATTTCTTCTATCAAATCATCTGTTAATTCCACATTATAATTACTTTTAACTTCTGTGTTAATAAGTTGATTAACAGTTAATTCTAATAACTTTTTATCTAATTTCATACTACAACTCCTAAATTGATATTATTTTTCTATCTAAACTAATTCCTTTTAATGATTTATGTACATATTCTTGTAATGCATATCTCATAGCATCCATCAAATGATTAAACTCATCTACTGGTTTATTTATAGTATTACCTAATCTATCTTTATCCCAACAATAATTACTAATTTCATTTATAAAATTTGTACATTGTGGATGTACTATTATTTTAAAATCTTGTATAAATTGTATTCCGTTGTTTATACTGTCTTTACCTTTCACACAACCTTTAATTCTTTCTAATCCCAACCCTTTTAATTGATCAATGCTTTTAGGTTCGGCACAATCAGCTATTATTCTTTCTTTTTTAAATCCCAACTCTACAATCTCTTTATATATTTGAGTGTTTTGCATTCTTGTTTTATAAATTTCCTCAAAAACATATATAATCTTTTTATTTTCATCTATAAGTCCACAAAAAAAAGCAGTTTCATCATTGGTATATCCAAAATCTAAACCAAAAACTGCTTTTATATCTTTATTTTTTTGTAATATTTCTTTATAATCAAATTCTTTTTCTTCCCAATTTTCATAAATTAGTCCATCAGAAATTCCCCACTCCCCAAGTCCTGCCACCTGATAACGTTTAGGACTATATTTTTTCATATGTTCAAACATTTTAGAATCATTTTCATCTAACCATTCATTTATCATGTAATTAGTTGTTATAGCAAGTATATCTTCATCTTTTACATCAAAAAATCTTTTTTTCAACCAATGATTCTGATTCCACGGGTTGAAACTTATTGTAATTTGTTTAAATAACGGTGGTTCAACAACACCTCTTATAGATTCATTTAACATATCGAATGCATCTTCATTTGTAATTTCATAACATTCCTCTACCCAAACCCAACACAACGAACCTTTTTTAACTGAAATTGATGTTATTTTTAACGCATCATCCATTCCTCTAAAAAGTATTTTTTGACCAGTTGGTAAATAAGTTACTTCCATCGGATTTTTTTTAAATTCCCATAAATGTGCTACATGTAAATTATTTACTGCCCACTCTAAATCAGTAAAACAACTATCTTTAAGTGTTCTAAATACTTTTCTTACTACTAGTGCATTAGCTTTAGGATATTTCATTATATTTACTATAAACCATTGTGCTATAGTTTTAGATTTTTTACTAGCACGACTACCTTTAACCACTCTGTATCTTCCTTTAAAATTCCAAAACTTCCCATAACCTTTACCTATTTTTTCAGGTAAATCAACTTCCACTAGATTCACACTTTATCAAACTCCTCCTTAAGTCCTATATATCCGCAATTTGGACAAGATAATTTTTCAATTATATACTCTTCTTCGCTTTCTTCTAATTCTAATATTTCTTCCTCATCAAAATTATAATTATCTATACCTATATACTCTAAATTAAACGCATTATCTAACAAATAATTTAACTCTTTATTTAATAATTCTTCATTAAATCCAGTATTTAGATTTAACTTATTGTGTACTAATCTATATTTACTAGACAACTCTTCTTTTAAATCTAAAACTATGCACTCAACCTCTTTATAATTAAGTTTTTTAACTGCATTATAACGACCATGACCTTCAATTATTACCTTATTAGTATCAACAACAATTGGATCATTAAATCCAAATTGTTGTATACTATTTTTTATTTGTTCGATCTGCCAATCTGGATGTGATTTCACATTATTATCATATTCTTTTATATCGTTTATATTCAATTTAACAATTTTCATAATCCCTCAATTCTGGATAAGTATCCCATATCAAATCTATTAGCATTTGATTTGATACTCCTGAACTACTTATAGAATTATCATGGACACCTTTTAAAAATTTTTCTAGAATAGGATTAAAATTAACCTTCTTTTTAAATGTTAATTTTGTTTCAGAGCATTTAACTGAATCATCAGACTTTAACACTCTAACTGTCCCGAACGTTGCAATTCTATAATCTGATTTTTTTAATTTCCAATTTAATTCATCTTGTTTTGTAGTATCAGAATTTCTTGCAAAATTTATTATCTCTACATTTTTTATCTTTTTTAGCCTTAAAGGTTCTACTCTTTTTTTATAAAAATTTATACACGTTAATAATTCAACACCACTATATTTTACTTTAGGTAATTTATAACTTTTAAATAATTTGGCATTTTTTAAATTATCCTTTTTATACATATCAACAGGTAAAACAAAAACCACATAATCCGAATGTTGAATACTAAATTCTATAAACTTTTTATGTAGACCTGTTGAATTATTTTCACCACCATACGGTGGATTACCTATAACTATACTATTTGACATGTTAGGTATAGTTTGTTCTAAATAATTACCTACTATTATATTATCATTAATATAATCTGGCTTAATATCATACCCTATTGTTTTTTCAGGTAATTCCTTAATAAAAGCACCCCCCCTGACGATGGTTCAATGATTCTATCAAATTCATTTATTGATTTAATATCTCGTTCAATAAGTTCTATAACCTTTTTTACAACATTATTAGGTGTGTAATATTTATCGTGTAGTATTTTAGCCATTTAAAACTCCTTTAAATTTATTTTTATCTTCTATTTTATTACAACATGGGCATAATAACTTTGATTTTTCTGTTTTTTCTTTTTCTTCATTTATAACAATATCTTTTTCTATAACTGATTCATTTGTCGTTTCATCCTCATCAACAACAAAACCATATTTTATTAGATCTTCTTTTACAAATTGTTCTAATTCTTCATATAAATTTTTGAAATCCATTCCTGTATTTAATGATATTCTATTATGAGCAATTATATAAGCTCTTTTTTGTACCTCTGTTAAATCAGTAAGTTTTATAACTTCAATTTCTTTATAATCCAATTGTTTTAAAGCTAAATATCTACCATGTCCCTCAATAATCATATTATTTTCATCAATAGCAATAGGGTCATTATAACCAAATTCAATTATGCTTTCCTTAATTTGACTAATCTGTTCTTTAGGATGCTTTTTTGCATTATTTTTATATTCCACAATATCATTTATATTTATCTTTTCTATTTTTAGCATATTACTCCTTTATTTTATCTTCATTATTAAATATAACAAGATTTTGATTTAAATCTACCTTATCTTCATATAAACCTAAAATCTTACACAATTGATCGGCAGCTTTTAAAATATTATTAGTTGAAGTTTTTCTTTTTACTTTTCTAGCTTGAGGCGATGATGTTCCATTTTGAGTTACCATAACAACTTCTTCTTCAACTTCACCTCTTAATATTTTAGTTAGAGTTTGTTTAATTTCAGTAGCATTAGCAATTAATTTATCAAATTCTATTTTATTTAATTCTTTAATATAATTTTGATAGTGTTCTTGCTTCATTTGAGTATGAAGTCTTTTATTAGAATAAAAATCACTATAACCAGCTTTTAAACCAGCTTCATAAACATTACCACAAGCTACATAATATTCACAGAATCTCTGTTGTTTTAAATTTAATTTACTTCTAGCTAATTCCAAATTATCTATATACATCACCCACCTTTCTGATTAATAAAAAAAAAGAGACCTTTTGGTCTCAAAAAGAATAATTATGAAAAGAAACTAATTAACCTACATTCCTATATTATACATTATAGCATATGTTAAAATACCTGTAAAGTCCGAATTTAGTCCGATTTTAGTCCAGAAAAAAAAGGACATATTACATCTCCTTTCTTAATTATAATTAATTATGTCAACTATTTTCTACAATAAATCAATAGCCTGTTTTAACTGCTCAAGATCTTTATGAGTATATACCTTTTCTGTCATTTCATAATTGCTATGACCTATTAATCTCTTAATCGATGTTACATTAGCTTCTGCATTACTTAACAATGTGGCAAATGTATGACGAGTATCATGTATTGTATGTTCCATTCCCAATTCATTCAAAATAAAATTAAACTGACTACTATACACAGAATAGCTCATTTTACCACCACCACGCTTTGAATTGATTAGATAAGCATTTTCTATACCTTGATTAATTCTTCTAACAATTAGAGGTAATATTTTTTGATTTAGAGGTATTATTCTATCTTTACCTGCCTCTGTTTTACTACCACCTTTCAAATATGCATCTTCAAGATTTATATCACTTACTTTAAGGTTTAATAATTCACCTATTCTCAAACCTGTATATATTAAAATAAGTACCGTATCAACATAATCTATTTTCCCAACATGTTCCCACAGTGTATTTATTTCTTCTTTAGTAAATATTTTACGTTCTAACTTAGTTACTTTCTTCCCTATTTCAACAAACTTACTATAATCTTTACTGACTATATCATACTTCATAGCATAAGTATATAACTGATTATAAAGTACTTTAGTTAATCTCTTACTTGCCCAGCTATCACCTATACTATCAATAACTTGTTGTAAGTGATTCAACTTTATACTTCTAAAAGTCATACCGTGCAACTTCTTAGATTTATTAAAGCTAGTTTTATAATTCCTAATAGCTGAATCACTAAGTTCCGTATACTTCTTAAAACTCCATTTATCATACACTTCTTTAAACGTCAAATCATTATCAATATTATATGGTGTATCAATATAATCTGTTAAAAATTTAGTTGCTTCTTTTGCTGTTGAGAAATAACCTAGATATTTGTTAATCTGTTTTCCCTCTAAAGTCCAACCGACGGTCACTACAACCGCATAAGGTTTTCTTCTTTTTCCAGACAATTTTTTAACACAGCCAGTTCCGTTTGCTCTTCTCATTTTCTTCTCCTATTATTAAAAATCATAATACTTTAATTGAGATGTATTAGTTCCTAAATGTTTTGCTTTTGGCAAATATTTTATATAGACTTTATTTTCAATAAAATCTATATGTTTATTATGTTTAAAACTTTTATATATTTTATTAGCTATCATGTCTGCTCCTCTAACCAAGGGTGAATTTGAGGAATCTACGTATTTTATATCAACTTTATCTAAGTTAGGAAATAATGGCATAATTCTGGTACCATATTCATAATTAAATTTACCATATTTAAATTCTTTAAGTATAGTTTCTTTAAAGCTATAATACCCACTTGTAGCTGTATTTCTTTCATCTAAAAACATATAAATATTTTTTACTTCATCAACATTTAGTTGACTTTTTAATTGTAAAATACAATTCTTTAATCCCATTTTATATGCATAATCCAAAAATCTTTGTTTATGGAATTTGTTATTTCTTATTTCTTCTAAAACATCTTCTATATCTATAATACAACAAAATTTTATACAATCATTAAAGTAATCAAAAATTCTATTAACGATTTTAGGATTTACATTACATCCTTTTAATTCTGTTTCTTTTGATACATTTAATCTTCTTTTTATTGATTTCTCAAAATTAATAAAGTTATTTTTCTTTTTATCCTTAGTTTTTTTATCTAAAAATATTAATCCAGCATAAATATAAAATTTATCAGTTTTAATGTCAAAAACTCCTGATTCATCAGAATATACATATATATCCATTCTTCTCCTTTCAAAACAAAAAAATAGACCTCACTAATTTAGCAAGGTCTATTATATATTTTAGTATTTAATCACAAATACTTCCCATTATTTTTAATAATGGTCTTTACGGACGACGTACTTAACATACGCTTAAGTGCTCTACTCGTTACCCGTAAAACTTAGGTAGCAATACATTACTGTATCTACATTCATAATATACCTTATTTTTTCTAAAAAATCAAGTTTTATTGTTAAAAATTATTTTCAATTACTGAAAATTACACTTTTATTACAGAAAGTGTAATGTCTGTAACCTGTATAAACAGATGGCTAGATACATTTTCTTACAAACATTACAGAATTTTTGCTATTCTTTTATATTTTATATTCTATATATATTATATTATTACTTAAATTATTCTATTTATTAAAAAAAAGTGTAATATTGTAAGAAAGTATATTATAACCTGCATAAATACTGACTCCGTGGACATTACAGTTTTAAAATAAAAGTGTAATGTTTTGTAAGAAAATTGCCACCGAGCTAGTGTTTATGCTGTGTACAGAGATTTCAAGTCTGTAAGAATTAAGGTTATGTTAATCACTTTTTAATAAATGTTTCACAACTTATGAAAAATTTTTTCATACTCTAAACAATCATTTTTGTGCATCATAAAAACTGAAAATCACATAATTAAGAATAGATTTTTTTTCGTTTTTAAGTACCCCAAAACACTGCTCATAAACTGCTGTTATAACATCTATTTTTGCTTTGATATCCTCTTCTATCTCTACCTTGGGGGGGGGGGTGATAAACATAGTGTTTATGCGGTTTTGCGTGTGTTTGTCTTCAACAAAATAACTGACATTTACTCCTAAAATTTTTGCCAAATCAGTTAATCTTTCTATCGGAATATTAGTAACTGTTCCGTTTTCATATTTTGCTATAGCTGAATGATATACTCCTGCTAACTCTCCTAATTGTTGTAAGGTATATCCCTTTTCCTTTCTTAGATTTTTAATTTTAACACCTATATCATTTTTCATAAATAAATCACTCCTAAAAATTATAAATATATCATTTTGAAATATCTTATATCAAAATTAATATATCATTTTAAAATACTTTATATCAAAATAGATAAACAATTTATATCAAAATGATATTTTTTATGTCATTTTGATAAATAAATTATACCTTGTAAATGTAAAAAAATCAATCATTTTGATATATTTTATATTAAAATATTATTTTTTTTATCAAAATTACCTTGACAAGGTAAAAATGATATGTTATACTACTAGTGAAGATAGAGAAAGTGAGTTGATTAAAATGTTAGAAATGAAAAAAATAAAATTAAATATGGATGGTTGGGGTAATGTGCCTATATTAATAATAGATGATGTATTATATGTGAGTTTCAAATATTTAACTAAAACAGCCTTATTTAATTTAGATGATTTAAAATGGATAGCTAAATTAAGTGATTGGGTAGAACTTAATTATTTTGACAAAGAACACAAAGCTATATCAAATGCTATTAGGAGAGTATATAATGAATATCAAAAATAACAGATTAACTAGACCACAATTAAAGAAAGTACTTAAAGATGAAAATACTATATTATATTTAGTATCTGATTCTTACACTAACTTCCGTGGTAAACGGCTTGCAACTATTGAAGAAAAAAAGAAAATATTAGATTATTTAAAATTTCATCCTAAAATGGTAACTTGCTATGAACTATATAAATTAGATGTAGCAAATCAACAATTTTATACTTTTGAAACTAACATTGAATTTAATCATATTAATTAAAGAAAGGAAGTGATTCGTATGTTAAATAAAAATAAAATTTTAGCACTTATTATTGAAAATGGTTTATCAAGAGAATCAGTAGCTAAAGAATTAGATATATCATATATCAGTTTTAATAGAAAGTTAAATTCTAATTCTTTCAAAAAAACTGAATTAGAATTTTTAAAAAATCTTTTAAAAGTTGATAATACAGATATTTTTTTTGAAAACGATTTACCTTGTAAAGGTAAAAATATGTCACCAATTACCTTAAACCCACAAGAAGATGAGATGACAGACCAAGAAGCAATGGACTATTTATTTGGAAGAAAGAAAGGATAGATAAATGTATATAAACAAAGATGAAGAACTAGAAAAATATTACAATTATAAATTGAAACAAGAAAAAAATGAACAAGAAACAAAGGAATTAAAATTTGAAAAGTTGGAAGCTGCTATATCATTATTAAAAATTGAAATTCTTACATTAAGAGAAAAAGTAGATAGCTTGCACCTATCTACTTCAAAATAAAATTAACATCTTTTAAATTGAGTTATCAATTTTAAAAGTTCTGTTTGTTGCTTAATTATATCAATTAAGATTTCTTTATCCACATTTTCTGAAACACTTAATTGATTGAGTTTAGTTTGAATTTCATTAAAATGTTTTTCTAAAACTTCTAAACTTATCATAATATATCACCTCCTGATATATTATACCTTAACAAACAGATATATTAAGAAAAAAAAATTCTTGCACTCATAACGTTGCCGTGATTTCATTTAACCTCCGTATATAATTTTTCTTGGTGTTGTGGGTGCAAGATTTAAAAAGAAAGGAAATTTTAAAATGATGAAAGAAAAAGAAGAGTTAAAAACTCCAGAAATAGATGAAGAATATTTATATACAATAGATAATTGTAAGAAAGATTTAGATAAATTCATTAAAAGTTTAAATTTAAAAGAAGATGAAACATATATGATTGAATTTTATGTTGAAAAATATGTAGCCTCTATTTTCTTAGCAATGAAAAATAAAGAAAATAAAAAACTAGATGCTATAAAGCAACTAGTCAATGAATTATAACCCTAATAATTTTTTGAAAAGGTTAGTTACAAATAAAAGAATATTATCCACTCTTTTATCATAAATGTGTTGTTTATTATATTCATAGTAATATTTACCATATTTTGTTAAAGATAATTTATCAGAATATATGGGTGCACCTATTATGAATATACCATCTTTATCGATATTAGGTTTATGACCAACACATTCTCTTTTTAAAAGTGCTACTTTAACAGCATGTATTGGAGATTGATAATTTCTTTTAGTTAGAAATTCAACTCTAGTTTGTACAATTGCTTCATGAAGTTTTAAATCATTTATTAAAGAAGATATTGTAATAGGACCTTTATCATTGATTATTTTTAAAATTTTATAGTCATATGGATCTAATTCAAATGGCATAAAATCACCCCTTTTAATAATATATAAATATTATACTCCAAAAAATAAAGAAAGGAAATAATAATTATGAAAATAAAACAAACATTAACCATTTCTGAAACAGCTGATTTTATGGGCTGTGGTGTTATGAAAGTTTCAATGGGTTTAAGAACTGGGAGTTTACCGTTTGGAACTGCAATTCCAAAAGAAAATGCACAAGGTACTACAACTTGGATATATCATATACCAATTGTAAAAGTTGAAGAATACATGGGAATAAAGTACGAAGATTTTTTAAAAACTAAGGAGAATAATAATGAATAATAAATTAATACGTTTAGCTTCACCGTTAATAATGATGCAACTTGAGCAATTAAGTGAAAATTGTAAAAAATCTATTTTATATTCTGATTTCATGAATTATACAACAACTATTTCTAAAGATACAAGTAAAGAATATAAACAAGCTATAGAAAATATAATAATATATCTTAATTCTATAGGACTATTAAAATTATCCGTAAGTCCAAATGGAATGATTATAGAAATGAAACCAGCAATACTCAAAGGAGGTTTTATATATGCTAACTAGGTTTATGTTAGGAACTATCATTTTAACTTTAATCGTGGTTTTAGGTAGTTCAACACCTGTAGGTGTAGTTTTATGGATATTAGGTTTTATATCTTTATGTATATCAGTAGTTTTATTTTTAGGAACATTTGAAGAAGATCCTACTTTTAAATATGGAAAGGGTAATAAGTGAAAAAAGAAAAAGATTTAGAAAATAAAATAAAAAAACATTTAGAAAAAAATGGACATTATCATTTTAAAGTTCACGGTAGCCTTTATATGAAATCTGGAATTCCTGACATAATAGCTTGTATTAATGGTCATTTTGTTGGAATTGAAGTTAAAAGACCAGATGGAAAAGGAATTACTAGTGATCTACAAAAAATTCATATAGCAAATATTAAAAAAAGTGGTGGGTATTCAGCCGTTATAAACAATTATGATGATTACTTACAATTTTACTCGACTGTTTGTAATCAATACTCAACTTCTAGTGATATTAGGTAAGAATACCCATCAACATAAATAAAGGAGGTTTTATGTCTTTTGAAGAATTTTTAAAAACAAAAAAACATTATAAAGGTTTATACATACTTGATGAACATGGGAATAAACTAATTATGGAAAGTACAAATAACAATGGTTTAAAAACTACAGCTAGAGTAACAATATACAACTCTGAAACAATGAGCATCAGTGAAAATAGTATATATTTTAGTAAGTATGATTTTTTAGTTTTATACAAACAAAAATTAATACCATTAAGCAGGTTTACTGATGTTGTATGATGAACAAAAGATTATATATGATCAAATAAAAAACGGATATTTATTACCTCTTGAAACAGGTACGGGTAAAACAATTATAGCTCTATACTATTATTTTAAAAATTATAGTGAATATCCTCTTTTAATAATAGCACCAGCTGTTAAAGTTAAAGAGGGTGGTTGGGACAGAGAAATAAAAGTTGTATCTAATCATTTTAGATTTACTGTTCCTCGATACACGGTGATCAGTTACGATAAAGCAAAGAAACTAAATTTAAAAGAAAAATACTTTTTAATTATAGATGAAGCTCATTACATTAAAAATTCTACTAGTGGTAGATCAAAATGTATAAATAAATTGATTAAAAATAATAGTATTGATTTTTTACTTTTAACAGCAACACCAGGAAGTAAAGTTGAAGATCACGTTCATTATTTTATGTTATGGGGCTTTATAAAAAATAAATTTCATTTTTATAAAAAGTATATGATTGAACGAATTAACCCTTATTTAGGAATTAAAGAGGTTGTAGGTTATCAAAATATGGAAGATTTTAAAATAAGATTGAAGTTGAAATCAACTGATGTACTTAGGTATAGAGATATGGCATACGTTCCTGTTCTAAAAATAGAAGATATCTATTTTAAAACTAACAGTCAGTATAAAAAAATTAAAAAAACAAGAGTTATTGAATTAAACGGTGAACTTATTCCATTAGATACTCAACCTCATTTATGTAGTAAATTAAGGCAGTATTGTAATATTACTGATAAAATTGAGTATTTAAAATTATTAGTTGAAACTATGTCACCTGATGATAACATACTTATATTTTATAATTTTGAAAGTGAACTTAATAATATAACTCAAAATATAAAAGTAGATTATTTGATTAATGGAAACCAAGCTAATTTTCCTAAAAAAGAAGAATTTGATTTACAAAAAGGAAAAGTTACTTTAGTGCAAATAAAAGCAGGTGGTGCTGGAATTGAATTACAATATAATAATTTAGTTGTATTTTACTCCCCTACTTATAGTTATCAAGATTATTGTCAAGCTTTAGGAAGAGCTTATAGAACTGGACAAACTAAAAAAGTACAAGTATTTAAATTTAATACTTTAAATAGTATTGAAGAAGATATTTGGAAAAATTTAGATATGAAACAAAATTTCGTTGAAGAATTATGGAAAGGATGAATTTATGAAAAAGAACACTATTACACAAGATCGTACACGATTTATTGGTGGATCTGACATTCCTACATTATTAGGTTTAAACAAATATAAAACACGTGAAGATCTAGTCCTCGAATATGCAGGAATTGTTGAAAGAAATTTTAATGGTAATCAATTTACCGAATATGGGAATCTTATGGAAGATAAAATAAGAAATTATGCTAATAAACTTTTAGGTTTTAATTGTGAACCTAAATGTAGCAAATCTTTTAAGCAATGTATTAGATGTAATACGGATGGATATGACCCTAATAATAAAGTTATATTTGAAATTAAAACCAATGATGGAAAACATTCTAATACTATTGATTATGAGGTACAAATGCAGCTTTATATGTGGAAATTTAAATGTAAAAAAGGTTATTTGATTCAATATAAAAGACCTGATGACTTTTGGAGAGGTTTTGATCCTAAATTTCATTTAGATGACAGCTATTTTAATACAGAATTTGATAGTGAAAATGTAAAAGTAACTGAGATCAAATATGCTCCACATCTTGTAAAAGAAATACTAGATAGAATCAAAGATTTTTGGATAGAAGTTGAAAAATTTAAAGGAGGTAATTGTGGATAATATAGAATTATTAAAAATATCTACTAAAAAAGAACAGACAGAAGTTATGAGATATGCACAGCTTGAAGAAGCTCTTAATACACAAATACTTTTGAAAGAAGAAGAAATAAAAAAATTAAAAAAGAAAAGTGATGATAATAAAAAGAATTTGTTACAAGCTATGGAGAATTGGGATATTACAACTCTTAAAACAGATAAATTTACTATTACAAGAATTCCAGCTACAACTAGAATAAGTGTTGATAGTAAAAAATTAAAAGAAGAATTACCAGAAGTTTATGAAAAATATTCAAAAACATCTGATGTAAAACCTAGTTTAAGAATAACATTAATTAATAAAGGAGAATAATTATGATTATATTACCAGAAAATAAACCTACTGACTTTGATAAAACGCCCAGAATGTTTTTAGTGTGGGGTGCTTCTATGACAGGAAAAACTTACTTTGCTAGACAATTTCCAAACCCTATTCTATTAAATACAGATGGTAATGCTAGAAAAGTTGATACACCTAGTATAGATATATTAAACTTCAAACATTTTACAGAAGTTATTACGACTTTAGAAAAAACAGAACATAGTTTTGAAACAATAATAATAGATTTAGTTGATGATATTGAGATGATGCTTATTAATGACATTATTGAAGATGAAAATAGAGAATCTAAAAAGAATTATGAATCACTTGCAGATTTTCCTTTTGGTAAAGGATATTCATTATTTAAATCTAAATGGAAACAATTAATGATGTATTTATCTAAATTAAGATTTAACATTATATTTATATCTCATATCGTGACTATAACTGAAAAAGATATGAGAGGTAATGATACATCACATTCACTACCTAGTTTAAGTAATAATGCACTTAATGCTTGTTTAGGAAGATGTGATTTACAATTACAAACTTTAAAAATAGGTAATACTTATACAAAACTAGTAACAAGTAAACGTGATAATTATAAACACGAAGATATAAAGAACCCTATAATTTATAATGCTTTAAAAGATACACAGAATTTATTTGAACGTGTACAACAACCTATTAATAATATTAACAATAATATAAACAATAAATAATTTAAGGAGATGATATTTTATGAATTTTACAAATGATTTACTTACACAAATAAACGGGATTAAAATTGATGTTAACGCAGGATATAACAACAATCAATTACCTGATGGAAATTATCAAGGAGTTTTAGTTGATTTTAGTTATACAGAAGTAGAGGATGGTATTCGTTATCAATTAAAATTAAAAACTCTTACTGATGAAGACTATATGTACTTTATCAAAATTAGTGAGAAAACAATTAAATTTAATATGCAAGCTTTAATGACTTCTTTATATAGAATTTCACAAAATAAACAAATTGATTTTAATCAGTATATAGCACCTGCTTGTACAGATCCACAAACATTTGTATCAAATATGTTACCATTTATTATAAATAAAAATTGTAGTTTTACTCTTAAAACTAATAAAAATGGTTATCAAACTTGTGAGATAGATCTTTAAGATCTATCTCACTTTATAGGAGCTATTATGTTTGTGTACGATATAGAAGTATTTAAAGAAGATTGGTTAGTTGTTATGAAAGAAGTAGGTACTAAAAAATTATTTATAGCTCATAACGATATTGAAGAATTAAAAGAAAATTTAACTCATTGTCAATGTTTGATAGGTTTCAATAATTATAATTACGATGATTTAATATTATATGCTTTAATCAAATTAAATTATAATAATAATCAGATTTATGAATTATCTCAAGCTATTATTAACGGAGAACAAATCCATTTCAGAAATGCAATGAATTCAGTTGTAACTTTAGATTGTATACAAGAATTGCAAATGGGGGTAGGACTTAAAGCTACTGAATGTAATCGTGGTAAAAGTATAAAAGAAACCACTGTACCTTTTGATATAGATAGAAAGTTGACAATGAAGGAATTATCAGAAGTCTGTGATTATTGTTATCACGATGTTTTGAATACAGAAGATGTTTTTAATTTGAGACGTGATTATTTCATGGCAAAACTTGATATTCGTAAGGAATTTAATCTTAATAAATCTATGATTAAAAAAACACGTGCATCACTTGCTTCAGAAGTTTTGAAAGCTGATCCTAAACATTTACCAAAGAATGCTATAAAAGATAGGCTTAATATAACATATATTAATAAAATTAAATGGGAAAACATACCTTTTGAACTAATAAATTTTTATAATCAAATTAAACTCGATTTCTCAAAAGGTGTACCTTTTGAAGAACTAGAAAAACGTAATATAAAAATTGTGGTAAATGATGTTGAGCATACTTATGGTTTCGGTGGTACACATGCTGGGAGAAAAGCTTTTAAATGTGAGGGTAATATATTATATTTTGATGTTTCAAGTTTTTATCCATCTTTAATGATTGAATATAATTTTTTAAGTCGTGCTTGTGAAAATCCAAGTGATTTTAAAAATTTATATGATACAAGATTTAAACTTAAACATGAAGGTAATAAAATGGAATACATTTATAAAATATTACTTAATGCTAGCTATGGTGCTACTAAAGATAAATATTCTAAAATGTTTGATCCAGTACAAGCCAACAATATTTGTATTAATGGTCAACTATTACTAACAGATTTAATCGTTAGACTTTCTCCATATTCAACTTTAATACAATCTAATACTGATGGTATTATATTTGCTTATGATGATAAAGATTTAGATACTATTTTAAAAATAAAAAGTGAATGGGAAAGTGATTATAATTTAAAATTAGGACAGGATACTTTAAAATCTATTTTTCAAAGGGATGTAAATAATTATTTGATGGTTACTTCCGATGGAAAAATAAAAGGAAAAGGTCGTGTGAAAAACTGGGACTACAATAAGAATAATTTTGAAAGTTATAGTTTACCTATCATAGATATAGCTTTTAAAAATTATTATATTGATGGTATGAGTGTTGAAGATACTGTTGATAAAATGATAAAAGAAAATAAATTAATAGTTTTTCAAATTGTAGGTAAATCAAGTTCCAAATATGATGGTTTAGCTCAATATGATAGAATGACTGATAATTACACAATGTTACCTAATAAAGTCAATAGAATTTTTGCTAGTAAATTTAAAAATAAAGGTATGATTTATAAGGTTAAAGGAAATAAATACGATAAATACTCTAACACTCCACCTAATACATATATACATAACGATGATATAGAAAGTATGAATCCTAATATAATAGACCGTGATTGGTATATAGAGTTATGTAAAAAATCATTACTTGAAAACATAAAGGAAGTTAATATAAATAATATTAATACACAATACAGTTTGTTTGATATTGTCTAAGAAAGGAGATTATAATTTTGGATAAAAAATATATTGAATTAAATAGTGATAAAACACCTAAACATGATTATAATACCTTTCACACTAGTTATGATAATTTAGAATCTGCTGGACTTATTTTAGATGAAAATACTGTGGTTGTAGATTTTGATAGTAACATTCACGTAGCTGAATATATTTTATCACAGTTTCCTACTCGTGCTATTAAAACCAAAAGAGGATATCATTTATATTTTAAAGCTCCTAAAAATAATATTATTAAAAATACAACTCACACTATTACTATTTTAGGAACACCTGTTGATTATAAAACAGGTATGGGTGGAAAAAAACAATATGCCATAATTAAATTAGATGGTGTAGAACGTGAAGTAATCAACCCTGATATCACTGATTATCCTGAATTAATTCCATCCTTATTTCCAACTAATTCCAAAGAAGATGTTATATCAGCTGTTGAGGGAACACGTAATGATATTCTATATAGACATTTATTAGAATGCAGTAACATTCTAACTAATTTGAAATCTATTAAGATATTATCTGAAATCATACGATCACTTATGCTAAACCCTTTGAGTGAAGATGAAGTTAATAACATTGTTAACAGTGTACTCAATCACGCTAATAGTAATTTAGATTTGTTTTCTAATGATAAAAACGGCAACCAAACTTTAGATATATTTAAATTATCTGGATATTTAGAACGTAAATTAAGCTGTGTAAGTTATAATGATATTTTATATTTTAGAGTAGGATCCAAGTTTAGTAGAAGTGAGTTAGAACTTTATAGAGAGGTAAAAAAAATGGATTTAAATTTAAGAAAAACACAAGACAAAGAACTATATCATCAACTTAGTAAAACTGCAAATGTAGTTGATGATGAATATTTAAAAATTAATCTTAACAATGGTTACTGTATAAATAATGGTATTATTGAGCCATCTATGGAAGATTTTACACCATATAATTTAAATGTAGCTTACAACCCTACCGTTTATGATGAAAATGTAGATAAATTTTTAAATTGGTTTATATGTGGTGATAAAGAACTAAGATTGTTACTAGAAGAAATTATGGGACATATTTTACTTACTACTGGTTTTCCACAGCATGCATTTTTCTTTTTAGCAAATAGTGGTAAAAATGGTAAAAGTACTTTTTTCCAAATGCTTAACAATTTTTGTGGCGATTTATCAGAATCCTTGGCATTAGAACAAATGGGAAAAGAAGAAAATCTAGCAGTTCTAAGAGATAAACTTTTAAACTGTGGTGATGATATTGATGATGCAATTATTCCATCGAGTAGAAATTTTAAAAATTTAACTTCAGGGAATACTATATCAGCACGTGAATTATATCAAAATCCTAAAAAATTTAGAAATAAAGCAACATTACTCTTCTCTTGTAATGAAATGCCACGATTTAAAGATAAATCAGGTGGTATCGAAAGGCGTGTAAGAGTTATACCTTGTAATAATATAGTTAAAGAAGTGGATCTTTTAATAGATAGTAAATTATCTACTGATAATGCTAAAAGTTATATATTAAACCTTGCATTAAAAGGTATTGAACGAATAAAACAAAATTCAGGAAAAATGACAGAACCTAAATTATCTAAAGATTTAACAAATAAATATATTATGGAAAGTGATAGTGTTAAATCATTTATAGAATATTATTTAGTTGAAAATAATCAAGTTATTCATAACATTCCACAAAAAAATATTTATATGCAATATGTTGCATTTTGTGAAAGTGAAAATGTTAAACCTTATTCTAAAAATAGGTTTACTAATAAACTCAGCGATTTAGGTTATACTAGTAAAATTGCATATGTAAATGGTAAAAGTACAAGAATTTATTTTAAGGAGAATTAAGAAATGGTGTTAATAAATATAAAAGATTTAGAAAATATAGTAGGTTCTACTCTTATAAATACAAATAACAACAGATTACATTATATTGAAAAAATAATCATATATAAATATAAAGATTTAAATCATGATACAATACACCCTCTTAGATATAGGGTTTTAGATTCTGAGGAAAAAGCAATAATGAATGGAACTTCCGAATATATAATATCACAACTATTAAATTTTGAGGTGATAAGATGATGAACGATGTAGTTTTTGAAAGCAAATATAAAGGAATAAATATTAAGATTAGAGTTATACAAGCACCTCACCATAAATGGTATGGTGGTTATTTAATGGATAGCACTAAAACTTTAACAGAAGATGATGATTTTCTAAGTGAAGAAATAACATATGTTGGAAATGATTTTTTTGGAGAACATTATATCGGATTTGATACAGGTCATTGTTATAACAATCACTTTGATTTAGAAATGACAAAGAAAGCACTTTATACATTTGTAAACAGTTATTTAGTTTGGAGGGATAGACAAAATGAGAAAAATTAAATTTAGGGCTTGGGATTTAGATGAAAAGAAAACGAAAACTGTTAATAGCATTGATTTTACTAATGATTTAATAACAGTTTATGATAAAGAGAGTTTAGAACATGTATTAAGTTTTGGCGATGTTGATTTAATGCAATTTACAGGAATAACAGATGTTTATGATAATGGAATTTACGATGGAGATATTGTTGAAATATCTAGTGAATTAAGTGATGAAACATATAATATGATTGTTGAATTTGATGAAGATAGAGCTAGTTTTGTATTAATACCTTTAAATAAAGATACAACTAGAACAGAATATCTTTCATACTATAAAAAAACAGATTATCAAATCATAGGTAATATCTATGAAAATAAAGAGTTGTTAGAACAAGATAATAAATAAAATTTAAAAGGAGAGATTTATGGATAAATTAATAAAAAATATTGAAATACCAGATTTCATTAATATAAGAATTTTAGAATTGAATAACGAAGTTTGTTTTTATTTTGTAGATAAATATAATGAAAAATATTTTTATATTAAAGAAGATAATGTATTGTGTACACATCAGCCAACTTATGTTAATTATGGTTTTTTGTATCTTCAAAGAGCTATAGTCATCCATAGGAATGACTTAAATATGTTAAAAAAAGATATTTATAACTTGTATAAACAATTAACATTTAAAATAGAAAGAGCGGAAAAATATGCAAAATATTACTACATTAATGATTATTTTGAAGTAAAATCATTTACAGAAGAAAAATACCCTACGGATAATAAACTATATAACTCTTTTAATTATTTTTTGACTAAAGAAGAAGCTGAAAAATGTGCCAAAAAATTAAAAGAATATTTAATTAAATTGAGAAAAGAAGAATATTTAAAAGGAGAATAAGTAATGGAAGAACAAGTAAAAATAATAGAAATACCTAATTTTATAAAGGTAAAAATAGTTAAGATAAATGATAAGTACTGTGTATATTATGTAGAAAACTTTAGTAATCAGTATTTTTATGCTGATGTAGACAACTTCTTGAAAACTTACACAAAAGCTAGTATATCATATGTTTTAAGTATTGATATACCTTTTACTATCAGCATTATCAATGTAGAGCATTTAGAAAAAGCTATTTATAATTTGCATAAAGAGCTCACAACAGGTGAAATACCTAGAGCTGAAAAAGAACAAGAATTTTATGCAATTTCTAGTGTTTTTACTGCTATAAAAGATATTGAATTAAACAGAGAATACGATAATAATCGACATAAAACATATAACTATTTTTTAAGCAAAGCTCAAGCTGAAAGATTTGCTAGCAAAATGCAAGATTATTTGATTGAGTTGTGGAAAGAGGAGTTATTAAAATGCAAATAGAATTTGATTTAAATAAACTAAAAAATTACTACTCTTTCTGTGCAGGCAACACTATTAGAAGTCAGATTGACAAAGTATATGAAGAGTTTGAAGAAGTTAAGGTTGAAGTTGATAAAAAGAATATTGATAAAATAAAAGATGAGGTGCTTGATTTAATCACTGCTAGCATTAATCTTTTAGGAATGATAAACACAACAGAGATTGATTTTGAAAATCATATAAATAAATTAGAAAAATATAAAAAAAGTAAGTATGGTGTTAATAATGATAATTAAAATGTTTAGCATTATTATGTGTATGGTGTTTTTATATTTGTTATGGAAAGTGTGGAGATGATATAAAATGTGTAAAGAAGTAAAAAATAATATTGAATTACCAAATCATTATGACTGGGATTTACCTATAAAAAGTAAAGATGTTATAGATGAAGTTATAAAAGATTTAAAAGGAAATGTAGCTTTTAATATAGGTAATGCTCTTAAATATATCATTAGGCATAATAAAAAAAATGGTGTAGAAGATTTAAAAAAAGCTATTCAATATTTAAACTGGACTGTAGAACAATTAGAAAAAGTAATATAAATAATACTAAAAGGAGAATAATATTATGGAAGAAACAATGAAAAAAATTGAAATAGAAGATTTTATAACAATAAAGATACTAGAATTAAATAAAGAATATTATGTTTGTTTTATAGATTCATATAATGAAAAATATTTTTATATAGATGATAACAATAGAATATATACACATCAATCCACTAATATTTTTTATTATCATTTATATTTTCAAAAAGCTAAACTTATTTATAGTGGTCATTTAGATGACTTAGAAAAAGCTATTTATAAATTACATAAACAATTAACATTTAAAATAGATAGAGCAACGGAAAATCAAGATTATTATTTTATTTCATCTAAGTTTAAAGTTGAAAGAATAACAGATTTTAGAGGACTGTATAGTACTTCTCATTATAAATCATACAACTATTTCTTAACTGAAAATCAAGCTAAAAGATTTGCTAGTAAAATGAAAGATTATTTAATTGAATTGTGGAAAGAGGAATTAAAAAATGAAAATTAGATTAACTGTAGCAGAATTAAAAGAATGGATAAAAGATAATACAAATGAAAAAAATGACTGTTTGAAAAATTTGTATTATTTTAATATGAAAGTTATAAAAATAAACTGTGATATTAATAGTAATGATATATTCATATTTCAAATTGAAGATGGTCGCTTAAATTATGAAAATTATTATTATCGTAGAAATGATATTACTGATTTCTATGAAAAATCGGAAAGATGGAGAGCTGAAAAAGATGAAAAATATTATCAGGCATATTTTGTTTACAATGAGGGTGATTTTGGAACTCTTGAAAATGTTGAAAAATATTATAATTCTGATAATAAAGCTTATACATCAGGTAACTATTTCAGAACACAAAAAGAAGCACAGAAATTTGCAGATGACTTAAGTGAAGCTGTTGGTCCATTATTTGAAAAATGTAAAAACGGAGAATACGATTATGAAAAAGAAAAGATTTAGAGCTAAAGAAAGTAAATACTATTATTATGTATATTTTGACGATAGATATCTATCTTTTGAGCCACATCGTGCATCGGACATTAAAATTGATTATGATAATACAAGATATTCACACGGTAACTATTTTAGAACTAGAAAAGAAGCAGATCTATTTTGTGATAAATTAAACTCTAATATTAGAAGCACAGCTAGATATATGAGGTACGACTATGAGGAAAATTAAAGTTAAAACTAATACTAAAAAGGAAATTAGAAAAATGTCAAAACAGCCACCAATAGTTTTAGAATCTCAGGAAGATGAAAAACTAGGTGTTATTATTATATTAATATATCATATAATACACTATTCAGATGTATTATGGAAAATTGCTGATCATTCTAAAAAAAGTTATAATGTTAAACTCAATAATGAAATTATAGCTGAAGATTCTTTTTCAAAGGAATTAAAACTAATTGATAGATTATTGATGTTTATAATTGATTGTGAAAACATTTCAAAAGAAACTGAAAAATTAACTTTTAGATATGTTAAAAATAAAGACTTAAAAGAATTAGCTACTAAAGCTACAGCTATTGAATATACTAAAATGAAAAGTTATATGAGTATTTATATGTCAACAATAGAAATTGATAAGTATATGTTATTCATCAATCATACTTATATGAAGTTGTTAGCTAATATAAAAACGTTAAAAGAAAAACTTAATGATATAGATAATAGTGTTTTATTAAGATTATTTGATAAAAAATATATTAGGACTCTTAGAACATTAACTACACAAATATATAATTTAATACCACATTCTTTAGTTGAATTAACTGGAGATATTAATGTAACAGAAGAAAAAATAAAAGAATTAATGAAAAAATCTGATTTATTAGAATCAAGAATAAAAGAAACTATAGAACTAATTACACCTAATAAAAATAAATATTTTTATGGAGGTTTACATTGAAAGAAAACGAAATAAAAAAATATATTGATAAAAAAGTTAAAGAAGAATTATCAACCATAGATGAAGCAGTAGAAGCGTTTAGAGATAAAAAATTAGAGACTTTACTTAGAAAATATATTAAATATTTAGGTCTAATTGAAAATATAAATAACAAAATAAATTATATAAATTCAGGTAGTTATGTTGTATCTAACTCTAATTCCGATGGAGAAAAAGTTCAAACATCACATAAATTTAAAGATCACGTTGAAAAATTAGAAGATACATTAAATTTATATGAGCAAAAAAGAGCTAAATTGATTTATATCACAACTGAAATAAAAATAGCTCTAGAAATTATAAAAGTTGAAGAATATTATCAAATAATTCCATTAACTTATTTTGATAAATTAAAGGTTGAACAAATTATAGGAACTTTAGGTATTAGTAGATCAACATATTTTGAAAGAAAAAACGAACTTTTAAGCGAAATAAAAAGTGTTATGTTTATATAAATGGTAGTTTAACTGCCATTTATTTTTTTATAGATTAAAATTTTACTATTTATAATTTTTGTAACTTTCTAGTATCTTTATTGTACCCTACAATGTATTTTTTATGTAAAATTATATATATTTCACAGTAAAAGAAAAACACACTCAAACATAGTGTTTAAGCGTGTTTCAATTACATATCACATGAATAAATTTCTAAAGTTTTTTCTACCATGCGTAATTAATGTTTAAGCTTCCTATTCCTTTAACTGATTTAAATAAGAATGGTTTTAAAGTATCATCACTATTCTTAACATCTGTTGAGAATGAAACTTCAGCACCTAATTTAGGAGTTATAGTTAATTTATCATTAGCTAATCTAATTACTGCAGAAACTGAAGGTTTAACATTTAATTCATGATTTTTTTCATTATCCATTAATTTTTTGTATTGATCAACCATGTCGTGTTCAGCTTTAGTATCGAATTTTTCAGATAAGTATTTAGGTAATGTTCTGTAACCATCTTTATCTCTGTTATTTTCAACAAAGCTTGCTAATCCTTCGTATAATTTCCCACCTAATTTATTATAGTTGTATTCTCCTTTAACTTCTCCAATTAAGTCAACATTTGATAATGCTAAGTAGTCAGCTTTAATTGTTGCTTCAGCTGATGCATGGTGTTGTAAATGAGCTTTATTGTATTCTTTAGCGTATAAACCATATTTACCATTAACATCTAATGAAGTAGTTAATTTATCTAATTTCTTAGTTACTGTTAATCCAGCATCTGTTAATAAGAATCCAGTCATTGTATGAGTTGCATTAGTAGCATCTGCATAATTTACATTAGTATAATTATAAGCATTTAATCTAGCTGATAAATCTAATCCAAATACATCGTTTAATTGTGCATTGTTTTTAGTGAAAGCAAACACTTCATGCATTAATTGTCCGTTAGCTTTTTCAAAGTTTTTGTTAGTAGCAGTTAATAAGTAGTTTCCAGATAATACTGAATCAACTTTGTAATCTTCGTATTGTAAGTTATCTACACCGTAAGATAATTTTAATCCTGCTAATAAGTTATGGTTGTGATTTCTGTTAGCATCAAATGTAGTTTTTAAGTTATATTTAGCTGCTCCTTCAACACTAAATCCATCTTTCATGTATCCTAATTTATTAGCTGTTTCAAATAAGTTAGCATATTCTAATGAATTATTAGCTAATTTTTGAGTTAACTCAACTTTTTCAGAATTTTTAGTTGAAGCTGTTAATCCATTATTAGCATATTCAACACCTAATTTAACTTCTGGTATATGTTTTAATGTCTTAACTGAACCAGTTTCAAATTCATTTTTGTAGTTTAATCCTGTAGTTACAACAAAGTTTTTAAATCCTGTGTATTTTAATTCATTTTCAGTTAAAGCTTCACCTTTATGTTTAGTTGCAGCACCAGCAGTTGTGTCACTTGATAAAATATTTAATAATTTAAATTCAGCTTTGTTAGTTGACATTGTATCTTTATTTAAATTAGTAGTTACTTTAACTCCACCTTTTAATCTTCCACCAAATGCGTAGTTTCCTGTTGTGAATCCATCAACTTCTCTACTTGTTAAGTAGTGGTTTAAGAATCCTTCAACTTTAACATTTTCATCAGCCATTCCACTTGTTCTAACAAATGATTCTAAAGTATGTTTTCCGTCTTTGAAATCTCTAGTTGAGTAAATTCCACCTAAGTGAGAATCAAATCCTCCAACTTTTCCAGTTAATACAGCTGATAATAAAGTTGTATCTTCTGCATTATGTAATTTGTATCCTTCGTTTTCATATTCTTCATCAGTTGATGCTTTTTTCCCTTTAGCTTCTAAGTGTTTAGAAACTGCATCTTTTAATACTGTTTGATCTTCTACAACAACTTCACTTGATTTAGCTACTAAAGCTTGTAAAATACCTCCAGTTTCTTTACCATCTATTTCTTTTTTAGAAGTAGTGTATCCACCTTTTACTTTTTTCATTCCATTTTCATCAACATCTTTTACAACACCTTTATTAGCAAATGTTAATGCAACATTGTATCCATCAACAATAGGAGCATCCCATCTTGCACCGAAGTAGTAATCTTTAATGTTTAAAGCTTCTGATGCATCTGGAGTATATTTATAAACATCTCCTTTTACTCCACCAAATACAGCTATTTGAGCATCCTTGTATAAAGTGTGTCCTAATTTTAAACTAGTAAATGCTTTAGCTTCAGCAGGTTTTCCACTATTTTTGAATGAATTTGCTTTTAAGTCAAAATCATTTTTAGCTTCTGCTTTTACTTCTGCATCTAAGTAACCATGATAATCTTGGTACTTTCCTTCAGCAAAAGTAGCTACTGTACTTAAAGCTAAAACTCCTAACAATAATTTGTTCATTTCTATTCCTCCTAATATATTATACATTTTATATATTTTCAGTAGTATTATACCCTATTTTAATATGATTGTCAATTATTTTAATAGAATTTATGCCCAATTTCCTTTATCAAAAACTTTAATTTCAGTACCATCTTCTAATACACCTATAATTTCTAAAGTTTCATCTCCTATCATAAAGTCAACATGCACAAGACTAGTATTTGAGCCAGCCTTTGATAATTCTTCTTCATTCATGCTTGTTCCACCTTCAAGACAAGTTGGATAAGCTTCACCTAATGCTATGTGACAAGATGCATTTTCATCATATAAAGTTTCATAAAACATTATATTTGTATTTGAAATAGGTGAATCATATGGAACAAGAGCTACTTCTCCTAATCTTCTTGATCCTTCATCTGTTTCTAAAAGTGTTTTTAAAATTTCTTTACCTTTTTTAGCATCAAATCCAACAGCTGCTCCATCTTTAAAATCTATGTAGAATTCATCTATTACATTTGAGTTATAGTTTAAAGGCTTTGTTGAATATACTCTTCCATTTACTCCATTTTTATGAGGTAATGTATAAACTTCTTCAGTAGGCATATTAGCTGTAAATTCTACACCTTTAGAATTTTTTGCTCCAGCTGCTTTCCATATATGTCCTTTTGGTAACTCTATAGTTAAATCAGTTCCTTTTTCTGTCTTATATTTTAAATATTTAAATTTATAATCATTTAATTTATTTGCTCTAGTTTGTAAGTTTTCTATATGTTTATACCAACCATCTATAGTATCTTCTCCAGTTATACGAGTTACATAGAATAATGTGTCCCATAATTTTTCAACTGCTTTTTCATCATCAAGATTTGGGAACATTAAATTAGCCCATTTTTTAGTTGGTGCTCCTACTACTACCCATGAATTTCTATCATTCATCAAACTTTGAGAGAAAAACTTAAGTGATTTAGATCTTGCTATAGATGAAATCTTAATTTTTTCAGCTTCTATTCCTTCTAAATTATTAGGATCAGATCCTATTAAAGATATAAAGACTGCATTTCTTTCTACAGCATCTTTATATTGATCTTTAAACCATTCTCTAACATCTTCTAATGTTTCAGAAGTTACATTTTCAAATCTAAGTCTTGTTAATCTATCATCATTCCATATAACTTGAACATCTGATGCTCCTACCTTATATGCTTGTTCTGCAAGTTCATATACAAATTCTCTAGATTCTGTTACAGATCTAATAACCACTAGTTGTCCTTTTTGAACATTTGCTCCTATTTTTACAATAGCTTCTGCATATTTTGATAACATATATTTGAAATCCATTTTATCACCCTTTCTTTAATTAGCTATTAGTACACTGAGTACTTCTTTAAATTCTAGTTTTGTATTTTCTGGTAATTCTTCAGTTAAAAGCAGATTTATTGCCTCTATTCCATCTTTTAATTCTTGTTTACAAACTGTATATATTCTTTCTTCTACACTATTTAATTCATTTTTCTGTTCTAAAAGATCTATTCTTTTCTTTACCTTCTCTAAATACTTAGGATTTTTAATAAACATTTCTTTCTTCTCTATAAATTTATTCATACCAGTCTCCTTGCACTACCGTTATTATATATTTTACCATTTAAATAGGGAGATGTCAAAATCTCCCTAATAAAACACAAATCTTTTAAATATAGATATATATTCTAATAATTCCAAATCTTCATTACAGACCTTGGTTAATATACTTCTTGTTTCATCTTTTCCTATATTTTTTAATGCTATTTCAAGTTCACCTTCATATCTTTTAGCACTAAAGTTAGAAATTAGTATATCACCTTTTTTAATTTCTTCATTATTTATTTTATTCAAGAATTCTCTACCTACATTTTTTTCTATATATTCTAAAAATTCTTTACGTGTAGTTCCAATATTTTTAGGTATCATAGATCTTATCACGTATTCAGAATAATCTTTTCTATCCTCAAAAATTTGATTAGTCAAAATATTTTTCATATTTTTTAAAGGCATAATATTTTCTGAAAAATATTTAAAGTATTGCCAATTTTTATCATCAATATCATTATCTCCTATTAAAATAATATTCACCATATTTTTAAATAAATCTAGGACTGATTTTTTAAAAGAATAATTTCTATGTGATTCAAGTGTTGGTAATCCTTCAAACATAGGTCCTCTTAAATTATCGCCTTTAACAAAAGCCATAGTCTTTATTCCAAACTTATGATATTTTAAATTTTGTTCTAATAAATATTTCTCTCCTATACCTGTAAATCTTTTAGGATAATAATTATGCAAGCTAAAAACTTTAGAAAAATCAATATTATTGTTTTTTAAATAATTCAAATCATCTTCATTTACAGTACTAGCATTTAACACTATATTATATTTACTAGATAATTCTATTATTTCATCTAAACTTAAACCATCATCTATTCTTAGATATATATTTTCATTTTTAATATCTATCATGTTTTTACTTAATGAATTTATATCAATAATCAAATTAAGATTATTTTCATTACATAGTGATATTACCTGATTTACTTTTTTTATCTTATCTAATTTCTCTTCTAATATATTAAGAGAAGTAAATACATACTTACAGTTTGCAACTTTTGCTTTTTGTATAACTTTTAATATATCTTCTATATCACTACTTAAATATATTGAAAATCCAGTTTCTAACTTTCTCATTTTTATTCTCCTATTTAAGTTTATTTCTAATATCAATAAACTTCTTATCAAGTTTTCCCTTACTTCTATTTTGTAAAAGATTAATTAGTTCTATAACATCTCTTTTATCAGCAGAATTATCATAGAATTTCTTTGATATTATTAAATCATATTTTTGAGTTATCATATCTTTTAATAAAGAATTCATTCTTTGATAATCACCTTTATTAGCTTTATTACTAAATGCATCTATAAGTAAACTTGATATTGCCCCATAATTAGTTGTGTAATAATGGTTACCATAGAATCCATTTGGATTTTCTTTATTATTAATAACTGGTGAATTTTTAGCATTAGTTAATAATACTACTACTAAATTTTCTTTAGGACTAACAACAGTTAAAGTTCCTGTCCATCCTGTATGACCTATAGTATCTTTTTCAGATAATCCAGAAAATGCCCATTTATATATAAAATCACCTTGTCTTCTCCAACCTAAACCGAAGCTAGAATTTATATCTTTAGGTTTGATAAAATGATCAAATGTTGTTCTATCAAAGAACTTATTATCATCATATCCACCTAAATTTACCATTATTTGACCAAGTTTTGCAAGTTCACGTGCATTAGAGAATAACCCAGCATGTCCTGATACACCTTTCATGCTATAGAAAGCTTTTTCATCATGAACTTGACCCCATACAGTATCATGTCTTGCATTTATAAACTCAATAGCTCCATCACGAGTATTACCATTTAATTCTGTAGCTGCAACCTTATCTTTTGTAACACCATTTTCTAAAGGATTAAACATAGTATGAGTTAGTCCTAATTTATCATAAAATTCTTCTTTAACATAAGTATCTAAATCTTTACCAGAAACTTTTTCAACTATTAATCCAAGTAACATATAGTCAACATCTGAATATTTAGTCTTAGTTTTAGGACTGTATTCAAGAGGTGTTTTAAATATTGCTTCTAATACATCTTTTTTACCTATAGCATATAGATCATTTTTACCATTTTTAATACCATCATCTTTATCATATTTATCATTAAAGTATTGAGGATCTGCTGGGAATCCTGCTTGATGTTTTAGAACATCACTTAATTGAATTTTAGCTTTTTCCCCATTATTAAATTCTGGATATATTTCATATAGATATTGATCTATTTTTAATTTCCCTTCTGATACAAGTTTCATTATTGCATAATTTGTAGCATACATTTTAGTATTACTTGCAAGATCATATATAGTATCTTCTGTAACCTTTATTCTATCTTTTAAAACTTCTCCATTTTTATCATAGTTATTTACATATCCATAACTTTTTGATAATTCTAATTTTCCATCTTTAATTACAGCAATTTGAGCTGAAGGCATACCAGCTTTAACTTCTGCTTGTATAAATTCATCAACAAATTTAATTACTTCTTTATTATACCCTTCTTTTTTGTTTTCTATAACTTTAGGATAAGGTATTTTAACATTAACTTCTCCATCTAAATTACTAACTTGAATAATATTTTTTTCATTATTAGTAAATCTAGATATATCTATTTTAACATTACCACTATTTTTTAAATTATCTGTTTTTACCTTATTTCCATTTATATATAGATCTACATTCTTAAGATCTTTATAATCCAACAATATATATCCTTGATCTTTAAAACCTTTAAATTCATACATTTGATTTGTTAAAACTGAATCATCAAATTTATCTCCTTTTACAGGAAAACTCTTATCAAATTGAAATGAATAAGAAAAAACTGATAAAACTAAAGCTGACACTAATAATATTTTTTTCATAACTCCTCCGAATTATTTATTATTTTCAAAATTATTTTTAAAGAACATACTTTGATACATTATAGATTCCTTCCAGTAAACCCAGCTATGAGCACCTGGTCTTTCAGAATATATATGAGGTATGTTTAAATCAATTAATTTTTTATGCAAATCTCTATTTGCTTCAATAAAGAAATCATCTACTCCACAATCTATCCAAATATTAGTTTTCGCCCAAATTAATTGATGTGCCAAATCTTTAATATTATATTTTTCCCAATCCTTATTTATCACCTTATTTATTCCCCAATTACCTTGGAAAGAGTAAACATCTACTCCACCACTCATAGATGCAATATTACCATATACATCTTTGTGATTTATACCTAAATATAGAGCTCCAAATCCACCCATACTTAATCCTGTTATTCCTCTTTGTTCACGTCTTGCATCAGTCTTATAATTTGAATCTACATATTCAACTAATTCTTTTGAAACAAAAGTATCATAATTAGAATTTTTCTTTACATCGCTATCTACATACCAACTATCATAATTACCATCTGGAGAAACATAGATAATATCATATTTATCTGCATATTTCCCAATTTCTAATTTTTGAGGAAAATTAGTATTATTTCCTGACCAACCATGTAAAGTGTATACTGTTGGAAACTTCATATTTTTATCATAACTATCAGGTAAAACAACTGTAACATCTATATCTTTTTTCATAGATTTACTGTATACCTTAACAACTTTTTCACTATAACTAAATGCTATAGTTGAAACTAATAACATTAAACCTAAAAACTTCTTTTTCATAACTCCTTTTAAAGAGATTAGCCGAAGCTAATCTCTATCTCCTTTAATATTTATTCTCCGTATATTTCTTCTATTCTTTCATCATCAACACCAAATAGGTAAGTTAAGACAAATCCACCTATGTATGCTCCTACCATTGCGATTATAAAGAAGATCCATGTTCCAGGAACAACTATTAATAATCCAAATAATCCAGAAACACCTTGAGTAACTGTTCCTAAATGGAATAATGAAGCTAGTAATCCACCAAATCCAGAACCAAGACATGCAGTAATAAATGGTTTACCTAAAGGTAAAGTAACTGCATACATTAAAGGTTCTCCTATTCCTAAAATACCAACAGGTAATGCATCTCTAACTAAAGTTTTTAATTTCTTATTTCTTGTTTTAACTAATATAGCAATTCCGGCACCAACTTGTCCTCCACCTGCCATCATTAAGATAGGTAATAAATAGTTAATTCCTTGTGTAGGTCCATTAGGATCATTTAATAACACGTGTATTGGAGTTAAGGCTTGGTGTAACCCAACTGATACTAATGGTAAGAAGCTAGCTGCTAATATATATCCACCAAGATTTCCAAGTCCCTTATAAATAAAGTCAAGTATACCAAATATAGCTACAGTTACTCCAGTACCTAATGGTTGAATAACAAGTATTGCTATAAATACTGAAATAATTAAAGTTAAAAGTGGTGTAAAGAATGTATCAAGCATAGCAGGCATAATTTTTCTAATTTGTTTTTCAAGATATGCTACTATTATACCCATGAATAAAGCTGCTAAAAGTCCACCCATACCTGGAGCAAATGGTTTACCAGTTAATGGAAGATTAATTCCTTCTTCATTAATTTTCATTAATAAAGGTAAAGATGGATGAGCTATAAAGATTGACCCTATAATACCTCCAAGTATTGCAGTTCCTCCAAATTCTTTAGCTGAATTCATACCAACATATAAAGCTAAGAAACCAAACATTACAAATCCTATACTTCTTATAGCTTGGTACCACCATTGCCCGTTATATGCACCATGAGTAGAAACATTAATTACATTTGTTAATCCCATTATAAGCCCTGCAGCTATTATACCAGGTAATAAAGGAACAAATATATTAGCTATTTTTTGTAAGAATCTTTGAACAGGTCCATTATGTTTAGCCTTATTACTCTTCTTGTTTTGTTTAGCTAATTCTTCAACATCACTAACATAACCTAAAGGTATACCAGAAAGTTTAACAAATTCTTCTCCAACTTTATTAACCACACCTGGTCCTAAAACAATTTGAATAGTATCAGCGTTTATAACACTTAATACTCCATCTACTTTTTTAAGAGCTTCTAAATCAACATCATTTCTCGTAGAAACTCTTAATCTTGTCATACATGTTGCGTTAGAACTAATATTTTCTTTACCACCTAAGATCTCAAATAGTTCTTTTGCAGTTTTTCTTGCATCCATAATATCATCACTCCTATTTTTTAATTGCTGTTTCTGTTATTTTTCTACTTACCTCATCAAAATTCTTATTAGAATATGTCATATATATTACATCAATTAAATTTAACATTGATATTCTTGAATATATAGCTGCACTCCTAGTAAGATTTTCTTTTGATGTTACAAATAAGTTATACTTACATCTTTTAGCTAAAGGACTATCTGTATACCTTGTAATAGATACTGTGTCTATTCCTTTTGCTAAAAGTATATCAGCTATTTTAATAAGTTCAGGTGTAACTCCTGAATAAGATATTAAAATGGCTATATGATTTTGTTTACTATTTACCGCCTGTACATATTGTTGATCTGTACCTTGAAAACAGTTACTTACTTTTCCTACTCTCATAAATTTATACTGTGCATCTAAGCATACTATATGTGATGCTCCCATACCATATAAATCTATTACATCTTTTTCCTTTATAATCGAAACTACTTTTTCTATTTGTACTCCATCTTGTAATAAAACATTTTCGTTTAAAGATGAAATACTTAATTTATTTAATTTAGATATGATATCTTCAGTGCTTAGTTCCTTTTCAATATCTGAATTATCGAAAATCATATTTTCTTTGTTAAATATTGATAGCTCTTCTATAAGCCTAAGTTTTAACTCTTGAAAACCAGAAAGACCAATTTTTTTACAAGTTCTTGTAACAGTAGAATTACTCGTATATGTTTTATCTGCAATATCTTGACCCTCAAGTTCTATAATCTTTGTATAATTATCTAAAATATATTTAGCAACTAAGTTTTCTGAACTTGAAAATCCATCAAATTCCCTAATCTTTATTAATAAACTCATGTATTAATCTCGCTACATTCCCGTTATATTTACTAAGCTCACTAGCTGCTATACCATTTTCTACACCTAATAGTATCATTACTATCGCTTGCTTAACATTATAACCTGATTTTTCTAAAGTTTCTTGAGCTTTCATATAGTCACAACCCGTCGTTTTAATTAAAATATTTTTTGCTCTTTCTATTAGCTTAAGATTTGAAGTTTTAACATCAACCATATATCCAGAAAATACTTTACCAAGTTTTATCATTATTGTTGTTGATATCATATTTAAAACCATTTTCTGAGCTGTTCCCGATTTCATTCTAGTTGAACCTGTTACTATTTCAGGACCTACAATTACCTCTATAGGATATTTAGATTTACTTGATAATTCTGAATTAACTGAACAACTTATTCCTCCTGTTATTGCACCTATAGAATTTGCATAATCTACAGCTCCTAATACATAAGGTGTTCTTCCTGATGCTGTTAAACCGATAACTACATCCTTATTTGTTAAATTTAAATTTTCTAAATCTTTTCTACCATTATCATAATTATCTTCGGCATTTTCTTGTGCTTCAAATACTGCAGCAATTCCTCCTGCAATAATTCCTTGAACTTTTTCTTTTGATACTCCATATGTTGGCGGACACTCTGAAGCATCTAAAATTCCTAATCTTCCAGAAGTCCCAGATCCTACATATATTATCCTCGTTTCCTCAGTATAATTTTCTAAAATTGCATCTATTAATTTAGATATATTTAAAAGTTCTTTTTCAACATTTAAAGCAACTTTTTTATCTTCATCATTAATTCTTCTAACAATTTCATAACTATCTTGGAGTTCTATATCCTTACTATTAATATTATTTTGCTCTGTAGATAATGTACTTAAATTAATCATATTATCACTCCTCTTAATACATTGTACCACCATTTTCATAAAAGTCAATAGAGAAAGAAAACGATTTTCAGAAAAAGTTAAAAATAAAAGCTAGTTTATACTAGCTAAAAAAAAGCAAAAAAAAAGGAACACTAAGTGTTCGAGATGGCGTCCCTGGTAGGACTTGAACCTACGACCCTCTGATTAACAGTCAGATGCTCTAACCGGCTGAGCTACAGAGACAAAAAAAGGAAAGTTTGGCAACTACCTATCTTCCC
>NZ_LOHY01000080.1 GCF_001559795.1 Pseudostreptobacillus hongkongensis
GAATTGCAACAGCCTCTTTTTATATACAGTTAGGTCTAAGTATATTTTTATGATATAATAATAGAAATTATAAAATTTGAGGAGAACAAAATTGAAAAAAATAAATTTAATTACTCTTTTCCTTATATCTCTATTTAGTTTTTCTTTAGACATTAAAGTAAATGAAGAAGTTGAAACTATAGAAGGGAAAAAACACGGTAATTTTATTATATACATAGATAAAATAGGGAAAGAAATTGGAACATATATTAATGGTAGAAAACAAGGTGATGCACTATTTCTTTGGGATGATGGAAATCGTGAGGAAAGTACTTATGTAGATAATAAAAAAGAAGGAAAAGCTATTTTATACATACCATCAGGATCACGTGAAGAAAGTATATATAAAGATGGGCAGCGTAATGGTGCTTACACTTTTTACTCTATAAAAGGATATACTGAAACCGGAACTTATGAAAAAGATTTAAAAAAAGGTCCTGCTACAATATATAATCTAAATGGTGATAAAGAAGAACTAAATTATATTAATGATAATAAAGAAGGAAAATATACTATTTACTTCACAAATGGTAATAAGGAAGAAGGAACATATATTAATAATATTAAAAATGGAAAATTTACTATGTATTATAGTGATGGTTCTTATGAAGAAGATACATATATAAATGGTATAAAACAAAATAAACCAACAAAATATAATCTGAATAATAATGTGGAATAAATGACTCTCGAAGTCATTTATTTTCTTTACTTTAGACTATTTTTTTGGTATAATTTTATTAGCTAAAAAGAAAGGAAAGTTATAGATAATTTATGAAAAAAATAGTAAAATTAGACGATTTAAAAGATATAAAACAAGTCAAGCAACTTTCTTCTATACTTTTAGGATTACCTGAGATAGATAATATTGAATATGATTTAGATTTATCAACTTTAATTATTTTCTTAAACTCTAATCTAGCAGATGAAATTATTAAATACTATATTAAACTTACAAACTTAAATATATTATCAATAAGTGAATAATTATGTTTTACGCATATTTTTTAGAAGAAGAACAAATTTCAGATATAGTTGATAGTTGGGCTAAATGCCAACAATTAACTAAAGGTAAAAATGCTAGATTTAAAAAATTTGAAAATATAGAAGATGCACAAGCATGGTTAAATTCTGGTGCTTTATACACTCCGCGTGTAAAAGATACTTCTACATTAATAAAAGATGCAATATATTTTGATTCAGGAACTGGAAGAAAGGGTATTGCCGAGGTAAAGGTATGTGATGTTTTTGGTGATTCTCTTCTCCCTTTCATAATGTCTGATAGTAAAATAAATTCTTATGGTAATTATTATTTAAGTAAAGATAGAACTAATAATTTTGGTGAATTAACAGGTCTATTTATAGCACTTAAATATGCTTTAAAATACAATATTAAAACTATTTGTGGAGACTCAAAAATAGTGATAGAATATTGGTCAAACGGAAGATATAGTGAGGATAAATTAGACAAAGATACCATAGAACTTATTAAAAAAGTCAGTGAACTTAGAAAAGAATTCGAAAAAAAAGATGGAGAAATCTTACATATATCTGGAGATATAAATCCTGCAGATATAGGATTTCATAAGTAGAAAGGTGTATTATGCAAGAAGAAATAATAGAATTATCTGAACTTATAAACTATAATCTTACAACACTTAGAAAATTAGCAAAAGAATTGAAAATAGCTAATTATTCTACTTTACCTAAAATGGATTTACTTAATTTACTTTGTTTTACTTTAGCATCTAAACAAGGACTAATTTATTCTTATGGAGAATTAGACATAATAAATGAAACATTTGGTTTTTTAAGAAATACTCCTCAAGGAAAAGATGTTTATGTTTCAAATTCTCAAATTAAAAAGTTTGCCTTAAGACAAGGAGATATAATAGTTGGAGAAGTTAGAGAACCTGTTAAAGATGAAACTAATTATGGATTATTAAAATTAGTTTATGTAAATGGAGAAACAAGTGAAACAAGTAGAAATCGTCCTATGTTTGATGAATTAATACCTTCTTATCCTATAGAAAGATTAAAACTTGGTAATGGAACTACATCATCTAGAATTATAGATTTGATCTCCCCTATTGGAAAAGGACAAAGAGGATTAATAGTAGCACCTCCTAAAGCTGGTAAAACTACTATACTATCATCACTTGCAAATGATATTTTAAAATACAATGATGACGTACAAGTTTGGATAATACTTATAGATGAAAGACCAGAAGAAGTTACAGATATTAAAGAAAATGTAAAAAATGCTGAAATATTTGCTGCTACATTTGATGAAAATACACATATTCATATAAACTTAACAGAAAAAGTATTAGTTGCAGCTAAAAGAGAAATAGAAAAAGGGAAAAATATAGTTATACTAATGGATAGTCTTACAAGACTTGCAAGATCATATAATATAGAAATGCCTTCAAGTGGTAAAATACTTTCAGGTGGTATAGATCCAAAATCTCTATATATGCCTAAAAGATTCCTTGGTGCTGCAAGAAAAATTAAAAACGGTGGTAGTTTAACTATACTTTCAACTGCATTAATAGAAACAGGAAGTAGAATGGATGAAGTAATATTTGAAGAATTCAAAGGTACTGGTAATATGGAGCTTGTACTTGATAGAGCTCTTCAACAATTAAGATTATTCCCTGCTGTAGATATAAACAAAAGTGGAACAAGACGTGAAGAATTACTTTATTCAAAAAAAGAATTTGAAGATGTATTAAAATTAAGAAAATTTTTACTAAAACTTAATGAAGCTGAAGCTCTTAAGTTTTTAATTGACCTTATAAAAAAATACCCAAATAATGAAGAATTATTAGAAAATATAGATTTTGAAATTCAAGAATAAATGTTGACAAAGTTTAAAATCTAGTGTAATATTATTATATATGTAAATATATTCTAGGAGGAAATTATGGCAAAAGTAGTTACAATTATTAACGAAACTGGAATACATACTAGACCAGGTTCAGTTATAGTTAAAAAAGCTAAAGAATTTAAAGAAGATGGAACACAAATCATGTTATCATATAATGGTAAAGAAGCAAAAGCTGATTCATTAGTAAAGATTTTATCTCTAGGAATTAAAAAAGATGCTGAAGTTACAGTTACTGCAACAGGTCCAAGTGCTGAAAAAGCTGAAGAAGAAATGGGTAACTTACTTGCAACTTTAGTAGATTAATATAAAAGGTAGTAATTACATTATTGTAAAACTACCTTTTTTATTATTTATATTTTCTATTATTCAAAAAATATATCTAATTTATCATTTTCTTCTTGTTTAGTAAAAATTGACACTATAACATATATAATTATAGCAACACTTAAAGATGGAACTATATTATGTAATCCCCATAAAGATATCTTAAATTGAGTCATAGTAATCAATGTTATAAATCCTAAAACAACAGAAACTATAGCCCCTTTTGCATTACCTTTTCTCCAATAAAGTCCTAATACTATAGGTACAAAAAATAGTACTTCTTGTCCTGAAAATGCAAATAAATTAATCCAAACTATTAAATCTGATTGATTTAAAGATAAAATAAATGTTAATACCCCTATTATGAAAGAAACTCCTAGTGATATTCTTTTTAAGTTCTTTTCTGTTTCTTTAGGATTAATATAATTTATATATATATCCTTAACTATAGATGATGATATCAATATTAAAACTGAATCTACAGTAGACATAATAGCTGCAAGAGGACCACCTATAAATATTCCTGCAAGTATAGGATTTAAATTCTTAAGTGCAAGTGTTGGTATAAGTTTATCACTTACATCAATATTAGGTTCAAAAGCACGTCCCATAAATCCTACAAGGTGCATTCCTATAAGTAAAAATCCTACAACAAATGTACCTATTATCATAGCTTTATGTAAAGCCTTACTATCTTTAAATCCCATAGCCCTAACTGTAGTTGAAGGTACTCCTAAAACTCCTATACCAACTAATATCCAAAACGACATTATAAAGGGTTTAGAAATAGCACCCCCTGAATTAGGTGTAAGTAAATTAGGATCTATACTTTTTACCGCTTGAGTAATATTAGACATACCCCCAAACTTATATATCATCATACCAAATAATACCAATGTTGCAAGCATCATAATTAATCCTTGAACTGCATCATTTACTGAAGCTGCTTTAAATCCACCAAAACTAGTATAAAATATTACAGAAAAAGCAAATATAGCTAAAGCTATTTTATAATCTATTCCTATAACACTTTCTATAAGTCTTGCACCACCTACAAATTGACCTACTACTGATACAATTAAAAATACAACCATAAGTAAAGATAAAAGTAAAACTAAAAAATCATTTTTATATCTCGCTCTTATTATATCCATAACTGTTACAGCATTTAATTTTCTAGAAATAATAGCTATTTTCTTTCCTAACACTCCTAGTGTAAGAAATATTAATGGTGTTTGTATACATGCAAGTAAAACCCAAGAAAGTCCTTTTTGATATGCAACTGATGGACCACTAATAAATGAAGATGCTGATATATATGTTGCAACTATAGTCATTGCCAATACAAAACCACCCATAGTTCTACTTCCTAAATAATATTCCTCTATAAACCCTTTATTTTTACTATCTTTATTAACGTAATAGGCTACATAAAAAGTTATAACTAAATAAATTATTAAAGGTATTATAATTTCTAATTTATCAAATATACTATTCATCACATATATCTCCTGTATCTAAATCAATGTTTTTGAAAAATACTTTAGTAATAATAATAACTAAAATATTAAATAATATAAATCCAACTATGCAAGAATAAAAAAACCAATCAGGTAATCCTAATATATATTTATATTCTTCAACATTTTTAGGCGGATAAATATATGCAAAATAATACCACCATAAAAAATACATAAAATACAGTATAATACTTATCAAAGCCTCTTTATTAATCTGTTTCTTCATATTTCTCCTTTCAAAACAATATTATCTAAAATTAAAAATTTTGGATTCATCGGTTTCTTTTCTCCTTTAAGTATATAGCCACTCATAATTCTAACCTGTTGTGGCATAAAGGAATTTCCATCAAAGTAAAGTTTACCATCAATATAGCTAACATTAACATCCCTTATATGATTTTTTAATTTAAGTCCTTTATGATTAGTAAACTCTGAAAAATCACGATTACCTGAAATTTCTAAGCATCTTTTTTCTATCTCTTCATCACTTAAAGTAATAAATTTTTTAGGATAATAATAAATATATACTCTTCTTTCAACTAAATCAGGTAATACTAAATTTATAGGTACTTCTTTAATAGATTTAATTTTAAGACCTTCTATACTCTCATTGAATAAAAGAATATCAGTATTAAATTTATTAGCTACAAAATATATATAATTAGAATTTGCTGATACCTTGGCATCCGTTCTACCAGCTTGTTGAAGCCCTTTATATATCCATACACCTAATTCTTGTAAATATTTCTTTAAAACTCCTTTAACTGTTTTTTTATTTGGAATTTCATCAAATGCATCAAAATATTTACCTTTATATGATATTTCTAAAAGGTATCCCACCTTATTTCTTTTCATTATATTCCCTAATAGCAATTTCTAATAATTTCATTCCTTCTTCTATATCTCTTAATTGATTTCCACAGAAAGAAAATCTAACTTCATTTTGCCCTAATTGTCTATGTTCTTTAGCATAAAACCCATTCCCTGGTGCAAACATTATAGTTTTACCTTCATATCTAAAGTCTGTTAATAACCATTTTGCAAAAGTATCTGTATCATCTACAGGAAGAGAAGCAAAAATATAGAAAGCTGCATCTGGCTTATTTGCTATTACTCCAGGTATAGCTTGAAGTTTTTCAAACATTAAATCTCTTCTTTTCTTATACTCTTTTTTAACATAATCTATATGTACATCTATTCCTCTTACAAGAGATGCACTAGCAAATTGTTCTATCGTAGAAACTGAAAGTCTAGCTTGACTTAGTTTTAACATTTGTGACATTAACTCTTGATTTCTTGAAGCAACAACACCTATTCTTGCTCCACATGCACTATAGTGTTTTGAAATACTATCTATCATAATTACTCTATCTGAAAGATCTTCAAAAGCTAAGAATGATTTAAAGTTTGCACTATCATATATAAACTGTCTATAAACCTCATCAGATATTATAAAAATATCATGTTCTCTTGCAAGTCTTTTAATATCTTCCATTTCTCTTTCATCTAAAACAACTCCTGTTGGATTAGATGGATTTGAAAATAGGATAGCTTTAGTCCTAGGAGTTATTAATTTTTTCATTTCTTCATAAGATGGTAATCTATAACCCTCCTCAATTTTAGTAACTATTGGAACTAAATTTGCTGAAGCTATCCTTAAAAATGAATCATAATTTGAATAATATGGTTCAGGAACTAAAACTTCATCTCCTGGATTACATATAGTATTCATAACAAATTGAAGTGCCTCGCTTCCTCCATTTGTTATTATTATATCTCTTTTTTCTAAATTTAAGTTATATCTACCATAATAGTCAACAAATGCATTTAAAAGATCTTCTAATCCTTGTGAATTTGCATATTTAACTATTTTTTCTTGATATTTAGTAATTCCATTAAAGAATGAATCAGGTGTTTTAACATCTGGTTGTCCTATATGAAATTCTATAATTCTAACACCATTTTTCTTTGCCTCATCTGCAAAAGGTACAAATTTTCTAACTGGTGAATATTGCATATTTAATACTCTATCTGCTAATTTCATTTTTCTCCCTTTTCATATTTCAGTAAGATGATTATAGTTTACATTATTTATACTATTATTGCAATAGTACAAAATATCTAAATCAATTATAAAATAAATAAAATTTTAATTTTCATATTTATTATATCACTTTTAATAAAGAATATAAACTAAATAAAAAACATATATCTCTAAAATTTTATACTACTTTTACCATTTTATTGATATATGTTTATACAATTAATTTTTAATCTTCCTATTTATAATCCATGTAACCACTATTAATATCAAAGCACAGAAATATATTGCAAAATTATTAAATAAACTTATTAATATATCTCCTAAAATTACTCCTGTTACAAATCCGGTTATTACAAATGAATATATCCTTATATCGTGATGTCTTTTATTAATAATAGATTCTATAAGTAATCTCGTATTACCAGTACACATAGTTGACATATATGCTTTACCATATACTCTCCTAAATGCTTGAACTTGCATCCCTGATACAAGTGATATAAGGGCTGCAACTAATCTATCTGATGCTATATAGGGTATGATTATAAAAACAATTATTTCAAATAATATTATTATATTTCTCCAATATTTCATATCTAATTTTTCAGCTTTTAACTTTAAAATTTCAGATATACTTACTCCTGTTATAAAACACGATATAGGTAGTAAATATTTAAGAACCTCCTCAAAAGATAAATTTTTTGCATGATATACCATAAGAACTATATTACCTGTTATAGCTGTTGCAAAAACTCCACCTTTAAGTTTATATGAAAATATTTCTAATATACCTCCTATAATTGTTAATAAGAAGGCAACTCTTCTAAGTTCAGTAACATTATCTGTCTTCATACTTTTTTAACTCTTCAACAGCTTCTGCAAAAGAATGTACTAAAACACCATATTTTAATATAGCTCCTAATACATAGTGATTCATAGCATAGCTAGGTATATCATATTTATTTGCTGATTTTAATCTAATATCTGAGTTAACTGCTATAATTTTTTTATTATTTGCTACTGCAATACCTAATTCAACCATAACCCCTGGGTCTTCATTAGTCATATCAAGTAATACAACATCTGCTGCAAGTACTGCATTTGTATCACCATCAAATATATCTATAGGTGTAGGTAATGTTTGCTTATTCTCATTAAACGGTTGTTCAATAGGATTAAATAAATCTATACCTTTTACATTTTCTCTTAAAATTTGTCCTTCTTTTAATCTTTGAGCAACTTCTGCTTCATTAAATAAACTTCCTGCTAAATATACTTTCATTTAATCATTCCCTTCTTTTTTATCATTAGCTTTAACTATTTTACAATATTTATTATTTTTTTTCAATAAATTAACACTCTTCTTCTATAAGCAATACTATAAATTGAATCAGAGCAAAAAACAGCATATATTTAATATTTTCTACCTTCATATGAGATAATACTGTCATTGTTATCTGTATAGGATTTTGGAATAAATACCATGAATTTAATCTTCCAAATCTACCAACAAATACTGCAAGTCCACTAATTAAACTTAAAACTGCATATATGGTATATTTATTTTTCTTATTTTTCTTATTTTTAACATAATTATGTACAGTATAATAACTAAGTTTAACTGCAACTAATACAGCAATAAATATAAGTGATAGTCTAATCCAATTATTAAAATTCATAATATATGTTACGGTATCTGTTTTTTTATAAAATCTCATAACAGATATGTGTATCAAATCTGTAAATATGTATATTGAATTAGGCCAAAATATTAACACTATAAACATATTTATATACTCTAATATCTTATACTTTAATTTACCAAAACCAAAACTTAGGAAAAAGGGTATATATGCTATAAATACATTCCATATCAAAAAATAATATTTAGGATAAAATATAACAACTAATAAAAAATAAATTAAGGTAATCATTGTGTATTTCTTAAATATTTTATTCATTATTCATATCCCTTTCTAACATTTTTTTATAAACCCCATTAAGAGCCACAAGTTCTTCATGGTTACCACTTTCAACTATATTTCCTTTATCTAAAACTATAATCTTATCAGCATTTCTTATAGTTGATAATCTATGAGCTATAATTAAAGTTGTTCTTCCTTCTTTTAACGCTTCTATCCCACGTTGTATAATTTTTTCTGTCTGACTATCAATATTAGCTGTTGCCTCATCAAGAATTAATATTTTAGGATCTTTAGCTAGGGCTCTTGCAAATGATATTAATTGTTTTTCTCCTGTTGAGAAATTATCACCATTTACTGTAACTTCAGCATCTAATCCACGCTCAGATAATATATGATCAGCTCCAACTATTTCTAATGCTTTTTTTGTTTTTTCTCTATCTTCTGATATATTTGTAAGTAATGTACCTTCAAATAAAAATGAATCTTGCATAACAATAGAAATATTAGATCTTAAATATTCATTATCTAATTCTTTTAAATTTTCTCCACTTACATATATATTACCAGTTTGATTTTCATAAAATTTAATAAGTAAATTCATTATAGTTGACTTACCACTTCCGGTATGACCTACAAAAGCTATTGTTTGATTTTTACCAACTTCAAAACTTATACCTTTTAATACCTGTTCTTTATCGTTATATGAAAACCCTACGTTTTCAAATTTTATAACCCCTTCAAAATTATCAAGTATTCTAGTCCCTGTATTTTTTTCTATTTCAAGATCTAAAATTTCAGATAAATTCATAGCTGATACCTTTGCCTTATTATACTGAGAAATTTGGGAAGTAAGCTGCATAATTTCACCTAATATACTTGAAACATAAAATAAAAACATTACAACTTCGGCTGATTTTATTAAATTTAAGTTATAATAAAGTGAGTAAACATAATAAAGTATTATCGTTATTTTAATTATTAATTCTATAAACTCAAATAACTTAAACATCAAAAATGAATTTACAAGTTCTGATTTATTAGCACTTTTTAAACGATTTCCTGACATTTCTTTCCAGTTATTATACACATCTTCTTCTTTATTAAATACTTTAATAATTTCTAAATTCTGAAATGTTTCATTAGTATTTCCTTGTAATTTAGAATCTACCTTTCTATATATACCATAATACTTAACTGAAAGTTTAGTATATATTTTTTGAATTACATATATTAAAGGTATATATAATAAGATAAATATAGCTAGTTTAACATTGATAAATAATAATATACCGTATATTATAACTATCTTTAAAACTACTATTATCATAAGAACAAAAGTTGATTCAAAAAACTTACGTATAGCATTAACATCACTAACTAACCTTGAAAGTACAGAACCTGCAGGTATATTATCAAAATATTTTATAGGTAATTTCTGTATATGATCATAGACTTCTTCTTGTAATTTTTTATACATTATCTGAGATGTCTTACTAAAATAATATCTTCTAGCATAGTCTTTTATAACATCTATTAATCTTAATATTAAGTATATAGTACCTAATATCATAATATACTTAAATAATTCATCTTTATGATTTGTTAAAAATTCTAAATCAAACAATTTAGAAATTATTTTAACCCCAAGTATTTCTGTAACTATACCTATTATGATAGCTAAAATCCCTATAATATACTCTTTTTTAGTATATTTAAGGTATCTTGCAAATCTAAGTAATTTATTATTCTCAAACATTTTCAAGACCCTCTTTTCTCATTTGATAATCATATAGTTCTTTGTACCAACTTGAAGTTTCTAAAAGTTCATTATGCGTACCAATATTTTCTATTTTCCCACCATTAAGTATAACTATTTTATCAGCATTAATAACACTAGAAATTCTATGAGAAACAATAATATTTGTCTTACCCTTTCTATACTTATTCATATTAGCTATAATATTTTTTTCAGTATTTGTATCTAATGCTGAAAGGGAATCATCAAATATAGTTATTTCTTTATCTTCTATTACAGCCCTTGCTATACCTAATCTTTGTTTTTGTCCCCCTGATAAAGAAACTCCATTTTCACCAACCATAGTTTCTAAACCTTTTTCAAATTTTTCTACATCCTTTGCTAAATCAGAAAATTCTAAACTATATTCTAATTTATCTTCTAAATTTCTTCCAAACAATATATTTTCTCTAATAGTTTTTGAAAATATAAAATATTCTTGTGAAGCATAAGAAAAATTATCTCTTAAACTTTTAATACTATACTCTCTAATATCTTTACCGTCTATATATATTCCAGAATCAGTATCATAAAGTCTTAGTAATTGTTTTATTAAAGTAGTTTTACCACTACCTGTTTTACCCATTATACCAACCATTTCCCCTTTAGTTATAACCAAATTAATATCATGTAAAACACTAGTTCCATTAGGATATGTAAAACTATATCCTTTAAATTCTATCTTATCTGAAAATTTTAAAATTTCTCCATTTGCTTTTTCTACCATTACATCTGGTTCTTCTAATATATGATTAATTCTTGTTGTCCCAAGTTTTAATTCATTTAACATTAAAATTAAAAATGATAAAGTTGAATAAGGCCAAGGCATTAAAGCCATAACTAAAGATACTCCAATAAGAGATCCAAATGTTGCAAGCCCTTGAGAATATAGATAAAAACCATATATTATTAATACTAAATAAGAAGCTGAAACTGCCATAATACTTGTAGTTTCCCAAACTGATGTAACATAGTTATATACAAAAGAGCTTTTAGAATATTTATCTAAATCTTTTACATATTGTTTTCTTAACCCACCATACATATTGTATGCTCTATTTATTCTTATTCCTCTAATATTTTCTAAAATATTTTCTGATATTAAATCAAACTTAGACATCATATCTTTATATAACTTTTCAAATCTATGTTTATTTATTATTGAATGGAAAACCTGAATTAAATAAGGTAAATTTATTAATAATGCAAATGTAAATCCTATTTTACTTGTAACAAATATGAAAACTATTAAATTTTGAACTATTCCCATACCTATACAGTGATATCCAAAACCAAAAAAAGGTGCAACATAACTATATATATCATTTGTTATTCTACCCATTATCTCACCTATACTAAATTTTTCATAAAATACAGGTGTTTGTTTAAGAACCTTTTTTATCATCATTTCTTCTACATCATTACACACTATATGATATCCTATAAATACAACATATTCTGCAAAGGCAGAAAATAAATATAGAAATAATGCTGAAAGCACCATAAAACATATTTTAATCATTAGTTCTCTATAACTCAAAGTTCCACTATTTATACCATCTAAAATTGATCCAAAAAAGTCAAAAGGTAAAACTGCAAAAAGACCTTGAAAAATGAAAAGAATAATAACTAACAAAAGTCTCCATTTATCCTTAAAAAATATCTTTCTCAACATAAAATTATCCTCCTCTTAAAACATTATATCAGTTTTATTTTTATATTTCTACTTGATTTTTTATAGAATTTGAGCTATACTATTAAAGTAAATGTGAGCCAGTAGCTCAGTTGGCAGAGCAACGGACTCTTAATCCGTGTGTCCAGGGTTCGACCCCCTGCTGGCTCACCATTTTTTAGAAGCAAGTGCTTCTTTTTTTATTATAAAATAAAAAGACTCTATATAAATAATATAGAAAAGCAGGATAAACACTAAGTTTTCCTGCTTTTATTATATATCTTTTATTTCTAATTAGTTATTAAATAAGTAGATATCTGAAGAATATATTTTCAATACTTTAGTATAAAGTATATGTGAAAGTATTGCTACTCCAAATGGTATTAATACATATCCTATAAGAATGTATACTAATCCAGTTGCACTTGAAATACCCATATTTGTATATTCAGCCATAGCTTTTATTGGTCCTACAAGTCCTACAAATCCAAACCCAGCACTTACGCTATCTCCCATGATGTTTAAGAATCTTACACCTAAACCACTAAAGAAAGCTGTAGTTAAAACTGGTAATAACATTATTGGATTTTTAACAAGATTAGGCATCATCATTTTCATACCACCAAGACCAACTGCAAGAGTAACTCCTGCTTTATTTACTTTAAATGAACCTACAACTAAAACTGCTGCTGTTGCTGAAACTCCTATGTTTGCAGCCCCACTGGCAAGTCCCATTAATCCTATTGCAATACCTATAGCAACTGTTGATATAGGTGAAATTATTAATACTGCAAATGACATAGCTATTAATACACACATTATAATTGGTTGTAATGTAGTAAATGAGTTAATTCCTCCTCCTATTGCTTGAGAAATTAATTTAACATAAGGTAGCATTAATAATCCTAAGAACCCAACTCCTGCACCAACTATTATTGGTTGTAAAACTATAGTTAATGAACCTAATTTTTCACCTAATAATTGAGTAACATAAACTGCAATAGCACAAACAAGCATTACGTTAATTAAGTCTCCTAGACCTATTGCATAAAACACTTTACCATCAACTGGTGCTTGAGCAACTAAAGCTCCTGAACCTATCCAAGCTGCAGCTGATATAATAGCTGATTTCATTGGATTAAATTTAAATTGTAAACCTACTAAGAATCCTATCATTGGAGCTATAATCCATTGAATATTCGCACACACTGCTGCAAGTGTTAAAAATATTGGATGATAATTTGCTCCTAAATATTTAAATAATCCCCCTAATACTGCATTTGGTATTAAAGCAACAACTATACCTACAGCTGTTCCATTTAAAACTCTCATAGTAAAATCTTTTGCACTTATTCTTTCTGACATATTATCCTCCTATTAAAACTTTCTCTTTACCATGTACTAAAATAGTTATTAAATCACAGAATTTAGTATTTATACCATATTCTTTACCTTTTCTTGAAACATATCCATTTAGATAATCTATTTCTGTTTTTCTTCTATTTTGAATTAAATCTTGATGCATAGAAGGATAATGTTTTACTCCAGCAAATTCTTCTGTTGTAAACCAACAAACAAGATTTGTCATTTCTTCAACATTTAATGTAACACCTTCTACTTTAGCAACTGCTGCAAATTCTTCAACTATAGTTCCTAAAAGTTCTCTAATATTAGGAGTTTGACCTAATTGTAACATATTACATTCAAGTAATGTACAACAACAGTTCATAGTTCCATTAATACATGCTTTTCTCCAAATAGAGAATAATATATCATTAGAATACTCACAAGGTAATCCAGAATTATTTATAGCTTCAACTACTTCAAGGGCTTTTTCTTTACCTTTTTCGTCTATATTTTGTATTTCAGTTTTACCATAGTTACTTACTGCAAATACTCCAGGTCCTTTCATACCTGCTGTAAGAACTGTTACTCCCATTAAAATATTTTCTTTTGGAACAAATTCTTTTAATGTGTCTATATGTCCCAAACCATTTAAAAGACATAATACTGCTGTTTTTTCAGATATTAGATGTTTAACATCATTTAACATATCTTTTAATTGCATTGATTTTGTAAATACAATTAATAAATCTGCCTCTCCATTATATTCACTAGGCTTATATGCTTTTGATGTTAAAGTTTCTTCAACACCTAAGTTTATAAACTTAATACCATTTTGATTTATAGCATCTACATTTTCTTGCCATAGATCTAAAAATACTACATCATGTCCAGATTTTTTTAGCATAGAACCATAAGTAGCTCCCATTGCTCCTGAACCTGCAATTACAACTTTCATAATTCCTCCTATAAAGTTATTTTTTTCTTCAATTATAATTATACATATTTTTGTTGTAAATTTCAATAATTTTTAACTATTTTTTTTGTTTAATAATTCATAAAATATTATTTTTACATTTTTAAATATATACAAAATATTTAAAATTAGGTGTTTTAACTATTTGATAGTGCATATTTTCACATAATATGCGTTTTTTTAAATATGTATATAGTAAATTTTTAATAATATTTGTAGATTATAACACATAGTAATAGGCTTATTTTTTATTAAACTGAAATACATAATATATAGTATTTATTTGAATTAGAGCCTTATTTGTAGTATACTTAAAAAAAAGAAGATGTAAATCGTTATAAAATATAGACTGAATTTGTCAAAAGAGAATCAACTAAATAAATTAAGTATTGACAAAAATTAAAACCGAGATATACTAATATTGAAAAGTTTAGAAATCGATTTCTAAAAAATATTGAAAGGATTAATAATGAAGCTAACTATAACAGAAGTTGCTAGACATGCAGGTGTTTCAAAAACAACAGTTTCAAGATATTTAAATGGTAAATATGAATTTATGTCAAAAGAAACAAGAAAAAAAATAGCTAAATCCATAAAAAAATTAGAGTATATTCCAAATGGAATGGCAAGAAGTTTGAAAAATAAGCAAAGTAAAATTATAGGTTGTACTATAGCTGATATAGGAAATCAGTTTTCTAGTTATATCTTTAAAGGTATTTCAGATATATGCAAAAAAAATGGATATAGAGTTTTGGTTACAGAAATAAGTAATAATGAAGAAGATGAAATAAAAGCTATAGATTCTTTAATATCATATAATATAGATGGTTTAATAATAAATACTACAGGAAGTAATGATGATTATTTAATAAAACTAAATAATGAGAAAAACATACCTATAGTACTTGCTGATAGAAGTATAGATCAAAACTATATTATCGATACCGTTACAATAGATAATTACGGTGCCACTTATTCAACACTTAAACATCTATATGAAAACAAATATGATAAGATAGCTTTTTTTACCTATGAATTAAGTAATAACACAAGAAAGACAAGACATCAAGCATATATAGATGCTTCTACTAAATTATTTAATCAAAAAGATGGTTACACATATATTTATGAAAATAAAGATATGGATAGTTTAAAAAACAAGATTATAGATTTTTTAGAAGACGGTGAAAAAACTAGAAAAGCCATATTCTGTATGAATGGTCAAATACTACTTGAAGTATTACAGACATTTAAAATACTAGGTTATGATAATGAAAGAGATGATATAGGATTATGTAGTTTTGATGATTGGGGTTGGGCAGAACTAATAAATAAAGAAGGTATCACCACTATAAGTAAAAAATCTTATGAATGTGGTGTAAAATGTGCTGAACTTATCATGTCTAGACTTGAAAATATGAATAAACAGATAGAATATATAGAACTTCCTACTAAATTAATAGTTAGAGGTTCTACAAAAAATAGGAGTGTAAAATGAAGAAAATATTATTAGTTGGAGAGGCAATGATGTTATTAACAGCTGAAGGTTATGACTCTCTTGAGAAAACTAAAAGCTATATTTGTAGTGTATCTGGTGCTGAACTTAATGTTTGCGTTGGATTAACAAGATTGGGTTTTAAATGTGAGTATATGACTATACTTGGAAATGATCCTTTTGGAAAGCAGTTATTAAATTTCTTTGAAAAGGAAAAAATAGGTACAAAATATTTAAGTATTGACAAAGTGAATAAAACAGGTATACAGTTAAAAGCAAGAGTATTAGATGGTGATCCTGATATACATTATTTCAGAAAAAATTCAGCAGCAAGTAAAATAACTAAAGAATATATAGATAAGATTGATTTTAATGAATTTGATTTAATACATATAACTGGTATACCTTTAGGTATATCTGAAAGTTTCAGACAAACTATTTATTATCTTATAAAAAAAGCTAAAGAAAACAATAAATATATAACATTTGATCCAAATTTAAGATTACAAATGTGGGATAGTATTGATGAAATGAAAGCACTGGTAAACTATGTTTCAAGTAATGCTAATTTAATCTTACCTGGTATAAATGAAGCTAAATTACTTTTAAATTTAGAAAATATAGATGATATTGCAAAAAAATATCTTGAAATGGGTATAGAAAAAATAATAATTAAAGATGGTGCTAAAGGTTCTCACTATTACGATAAAGAAAAACATTTATTTGTTCCTAGTTTTAAAGTTGAACATATAGTTGATACTGTAGGTGCTGGTGATGGATTTGCTGTAGGTATAATATCATCAATACTTGATAACTTAAGCGAAGAAGAAATGTTAACTAGAGCTAATGCTATAGGTGCTATTCAAATTCAACACCAAAGTGATAATGAAGGACTACCAACAAGAAAAAAATTAGAAACTTTTATTTTAAATAATTAGAAAGAAGGAAAAATGAAAGAATTAATTTTAAAAAAAATAGAAAATGATAAGCTAGTTGCTGTAATTAGAGGGAAAGATGATATTGATGCTTATGAAATATCTAAAAAAGTTATAGAAGGTGGAATAAAAATAATAGAACTTACTTTTTCAACTCCATATGTTGAAAATACTATAGAAAAACTTTCTAAAGAAAATATTAAAGATGTTTTAGTAGGTGCTGGAACTGTACTTGATGATATTACTGCAAGAATAGCTATACTTAAAGGAGCAAAATTTATAGTTTCTCCTCACTTAGATACAGATATAGCTAAAGTATGTAATAGATATCAAATACCATATTTACCAGGATGTGCAACTGTAACAGAAATTGTTAAAGCATTAGAATCGGGTGTTGATTTAATAAAACTATTCCCTGGAGACTTACTTGGACCAACATATATAAAAAATGTAAAAGGTCCTTTAAAATATGCTAAAATGATGCCTTCTGGTGGTGTAAGTATAGATAATATGGATAAATGGCTTGAAAATGGTGCCTTTGCCTTAGGTATAGGAAGTGCATTAACTAAATATGTAGCAACTAAAGGATATGAAGGTGTACGTGAAGAAGCTGAAAAATTTGTAAATAAATTTAATTCAATTAAGTAATATATATTTCAATTAGAAGAAGCCCAAATTCGGACTTCTTCTTTTTTATATCTTGCTATAAAAAAACATATACCTAAACTTTCTAGTAATTTAATATCCAGTTTTTGGTATATGTTTTTATTCTATCTATTTTCTTCTTCTAACCTAAGTAAATATTTTTTAATATCCACACCATATTTATATCCACCTATATAACCATCTTTCTGTTTAACTCTATGGCAAGGTATGATTATTGGTATAGGATTTTTATTATTTGCATTTGAAACTGCTCTTGCATATTTTTTTTCTTTATACATAACAGCTTCATCATAATATGAAATCACATCTCCATATGGAATCTTTTTTAAAACTTCCCATACTTCTAATTGAAATTCACTCCCTTCTAGTTCTAAAGGTACATCAAATTCTTTTCTTTTACCTTTAAAATATTCCATCAATTCTTTTTTACATTTTTTAGTAATTTCATTTTCCTTAAATTCTTTTGGAATTTCTTCTACATTTAATTCTATAGAACATATGGCTTTATCATTTCCTTTAATAACTATATTACCTATAAAATCATGCTTTATATATGATATATACATACTATTTTTCCATTCTAAACTGTATTTCTTCTGTTAATTTACCATCTTTAATATATGGTAGGTCTACAGGTAATTTACCTTTAGCTTTTTCTTTAGTTAAAATCAATTCTAATGCAGCTGGTATATTAGGACCAAATGCCTTATTTCCTCCATCAAGTTCTGTAGGATCCATACCTTTAAATCCATAAGATATTGCTACTATATCATAATTTAAATGAGCAACTACATCATAAGGTTTATTTATACTTACATATATTTTTTGTGCACCTTGAACTTGTGATATAACATTAGGAACTTTTGTTCTATACACTTCTGGGTTTAATGAAGATTCATTTGCCATCATACCATAAACAAATATTGTATCATATTTATTTTCTGCTATTAATTTAAGTACATCTACATCAGTCTTATCGTTATATTTTAAAATACTATAACTAAAGAAAGGAACTTTTCCTTCTGAGAACAATCTATTTATTGCAAATCTTGTAACAGCTTCTTGATTATCATCCCCTACAATAAATAAAGCCTTATTAATATTTTTTAATCCACTATCTTTTATAACAGTTATTGCATCTTTAGAAACTTGTCTTTCAAGATTTCTATTTTCTTTAGATCCTATAACATTTAATGCATTTTGAAGTTTTACATTAACATCAGTATTATCTTTAACTATTCCTCTATCTTGTTTTAACTTATTAATTCTTGCTATTGACTCATTAACTCTATCAATACTTATTTCACCTTTTTTAACTGCTTCTACTAATTTATCTATTGATTCATCTAATGCTTTAACATCTTTTAATGAATGAAGTCCTATAGGCATTAATAAGATATCTACACCTGCATTAATAGATAATTTCATAGCTTCAGTAGGCCCTAAATTATCAGATATAGCTTTCATTCCTAAAGCATCTGTTATTACCACGCCATTGAATCCTAATTTATTTCTTAAGATTCCAGTTATAATATCATCTGATAATGTTGCTGGATATAATATTTTTTCTCCATTTTGAGCAACAAAATAGTCTTTTTCTATTTGTGGTAATTGAACATGTGCTGTCATTATCATATCAAGACCATTATTAATAGCTTCTTTAAATGGAACAAGTTCTGTATTATATAATGTATTGTAATCTTTATCCACTGATGCCATACCTAAATGAGTATCTATAGCTGTATCTCCATGTCCTGGGAAATGTTTCCCAACAGCTATTATTCCTTGATCTTGCATACCTTTTATCATAGGAATAGAAAGTTCTGATACAAGTTTAGGGTTAGATGAAAATGATCTTAATCCTATTACTGGGTTTTTAGCATTATTATTAACATCTATAACTGGTGCTAAGTTTGTATTAATACCTAAACTTTTTAATTCTTTAGCAATTAATGCACCTACCTTGTTTGAATAATCTTTACTTCTTGTTGCTCCTATTGCCATATTACCAGGGAAATTAGTTCCTGTCCCAAGTCTTGTAACTATTCCACCTTCTTGATCTATAGAAATTAACATAGGTATTTTAGAAGCTTTTTGTAATTCATCTACAAGTCTAACAGTTTGATCTGTAGTTTTAACATTTTGTGCAAAAAGAATAACTCCATTAAAATTATGATTAGAAATAACTTCTTTAACTTCTTCATTCATTTTATCAAAGTCTTTTCTTTCAGTTTGACCTTCCATAGTCCAATATCTAAAATCGGGCATAATTAAATATTCAATCTTATCCCTTATTTCTTTATCATTAGCAAGTGATAAAAATGGTAAGAAAATAAAGAAAAGTAATATTTTAAATACTTTTTTCATAACATCATTCCTCCTTAATATTCTAATATATTGTACCTCTCTTTTGAAAATAGTCAATATTTATTTTCAATATTAAAATTAGTTTCTGAAAACAGAAACTAACTTAGTCTTATCTAATATACTATATATTTCTCAAGTATTACCTTATTTACTTTTCCTTTTAAATCTATATCAGAAGTAATAGACCCCTTACTTTTTAATTCAATAATATATTTTATTTCCTTACTATTAAATCCTAAAAGCTGTAATTCATTTTTACTTAAATCATTTATATTTCTTTTTATGTATTGACCTTCCTCAGAAGAAATTGTAAAGTTTTCTTTTAATTTTGATTTATCAGAAACACTTATTCCTTTAATATAGTCTATATTATCTATAAATCCAACAAATTCTCTATAAGCTATAACTGAACTTGCTTTTTTATTATCAAGTATCTTTGCAATTTCTTTAATATCAGCATTATTTATATCTAATTTATTGTTTTCTCCTTCTGTCTTAAAAACTATATTTTCATTAATTTCCACAAAAGACTTTTCATTAATATCATTATTACTGTAATTTAAATAGTTAGTAAATTTACTTAAAACTAGTAATAATAAAGCAACAACTATAACATTTAGAAACTTAAAATTTACACTTCTACCTTTCTTTTTCCTTACCATAAACACCCCTTATATATTCTTTTTTTGATTAAGTTTTTCTTCAAATTCATCTACCCACATTAAAGGATCTTTTGCATTTACTAACCTTGTAATATCTCTATCTGTAATTATTTTAGTTATAGCTCCTGCTCCTATAGAAATAATCGTCTTATTTTCTTCTATCATTTCTATATTATATATCAACTGTTTATTTGGTTTACAAAATCCTACATTTTCTCCTTCAATACTAGAACTTTTTTGTCTATATAAATAATATGGTATATATCCTCTTTTTTCCATTACTTCATATATTTTATCATTTATTAATTTATAGTCTAGTTCCTTATCAAAGAAATAATTATTTTTAGTTAAATAGGAAGCTTTTTTCATAGCTAAATAATGAAAAGTTATATTATCAGGTTCATAATTTTCTAATTCTTTTATTGTATTTAAAACATCTTGTGTATCTTCTTTGGGAAGACCTATTATGAAATCCATATTTATTTCAAAATCTAGTTCTTTACTATCTTTATACACTTCATTTAATTTTTCAATATTATGATATCTGTTAACTAATTTTAAAGTTGAATCTTTAAAAGATTGAGGATTTATACTAATTCTAGTAACACCATATTCTTTTAATATTTCAAGTTTTTTCCTATCTAAAGTATCTATCCTACCTGCTTCAAATGTATATTCACTTATATTTTCCATATTAAATTTAGAAATATGCTTTAAAAACATATTTAATTCATTATAATCTAAAAAACTTGGTGTTCCTCCACCTACATAAATAGTATTTATAGGAAGATTTAACTCATTACATAAATTTGACATTTCATCTATTTCTTTTATTATTGTATTAAAGTATTCATTATATCTTTCAAGATATTTTCCTTTTTTTAAGTAAGCTGGAAAAGAACAATATGTACACTTAGTCGGACAAAAAGCAAGTCCTATATATATACCTATAGTATCATTATCTATATACTCTATAGAGTTTTTTACAACATTAATTAGTAACTTAGCTTTCTTATTTGTTACCATGTATACTTTTTCCAAAATATTTTCTATTTCTTCATACGAGTATTTTTCTAATAGTTTCCTAACAAGTTTAGTCGGTCTAACACCTACCAAACTCCCCCAAGGTAATATTTTATTATATAGTTTAAGAAGTGATGTTTTAAGAATGATATCTTCTTGATTTTCTATAATTTTTTCTTCTCTATACGATATATTTTTTACTGTATTACTAACTTTCACATCAAAATAAGTTGTATTTTCATTTATTTCTATATATACTTCATCTTCATTTTCTTTAAAAAAAACATATAGAAATTCTTTCCATTTATTTTCATTTATTTCTATATTAGATCTTATTTTCATCTTCCCTCACATACTTTTTATATGATTTAAAAGTATTTTTCATAAGAGATGCAACAGTCATAGGCCCTACTCCTCCAGGAACCGGAGTTATATATTTACAAATAGGTGCAACCTCTTCAAAATTAACATCTCCACATAACTTATTGTTAACTCTACTTATACCTACATCTACAACAATAGCGCCTTCTTTTATATTTGACCTATTGATTAAATTAACTACTCCTGTAGCTGATATTATTATATCTGATTTACGTAGTTTATCATCTAAATCATATGTTTTACTATTACATACTAAAACTGTAGCTCTTTTTTCTATTAACATAAGAGCCATAGGTTTTCCAACTATATTACTTCTACCTACAACCGTTACAAACTTTCCTTCAAGTTCTATATTATACTCTTTAAATAATTCCATAATACCATAAGGTGTACATGCTGGAAATCCATCTTTTTCACCAATTAACATTTTTCCTAAATTTAAAGGATGAAATCCGTCTACATCTTTATTAGGACTTATATGAGATAAAATTTCTTTTTCATTTAAATGTTTAGGTAAAGGAAGTTGTACTAATATTCCATGTATTTTATCATCATTGTTAAGTTTTTCTATTTCTTCAATTATTTCTTTTTCTTCTGTTTTATCATTTATTTCTATAGTAATCGAATTAAATCCTAACTCTTCACATATTTTTGTTTTATTCTTAACATATATTTTCGAAGCAAAATTATCTGAATATACAATAACTGCAAGAGATGCAACCTTATTATACTTCAACTTCAACTTATCATATTCTTCCTTTATTTCATTAAGAATTTTCTTAGAAAGTTTATTCCCGTCCATTAAATTCATCATAATCGTTCCTTCTAATATACTCACAAAATATCCATCCATTATGTACTTTTTTATTTAACTTTATCCAACTATCATCTATTTTAGGGAAATATTCTGTAGCATCTTTGTTTATATAATCAATATGGCTCACGTACATTTTAGAAACAATATTCCTTTTTAATGCTTCTTTGTATATCTGTGAGCCACCTATAATAAAGTATTCCTCTTTTTCTTCTTTATACTTTTCTATTTCATCAAAATTATTAAATACCTCTATATCTAGCCTTTTTTTATCTAACCCTTTTCTGGAAAGTACTATATTTTTTCTATCTGGTAAAATCTTACCTATACTATCAAATGTTTTCCGTCCCATTATTACAGTATGACCTTTAGTTATATTCTTAAAATGTTCTAATTCTTCAGGTATATACCATAACATTTTATTATCTTTACCTATTTCTAAATTTTTGCCTACTGCAACTATTATACTCAACATATTATTTAACCATTAAAAAGTAGATTAAAATAAGTATACCTAATATTATTCTATAATATCCAAATATTTTAAAATCATTTTTTTTAATATATGTTAAGAAAAATTTTATTATAAATAGAGATAGGATAAATGTTAGTAAAAATCCTAATATTATTAAACTTATCTCATAAACTGTTAAAAACTTAGCTATTTTTAATATTTTTAACGCTGTCGCTCCCATCATAGTAGGTATGGCTAAAAAGAAAGAAAATTCTGTAGCTACTATTCTATTTAGACCTATAAGCATAGCTCCTATTATAGTAGAAGCTGATCTTGATGTACCTGGTATCATAGCTAAACATTGAAATATTCCTATATATATAGCTTGTTTATATGTAATATTTTCTAATTTATTAACTCTAGCTCTTTTATTTCTATTTTCTATAAATATCAATAAAATACCATATACAATCAACATAATTGCAACAGTAATAGGATTAAATAATTTTGCTTCTATAAAATCACCAAATAATAAACCTATAACAACTACTGGAAGAACAGCAACTATTATCTTTTTCCATAAGTTCAATAATTCTTGTCTTTTTCTACCTTTATACATAAAAGGGTATAACTTTTCAAAAAATATAACCACTACTGCAAGTATTGCACCAAGCTGAATTATTACTTGAAATGCTTGAACAAATTTTTCATTGCTTGATAATTTAAGAAAACTTTCTAAAAGTATCATATGACCTGTACTACTTACAGGTAAAAACTCCGTAAATGCTTCTACTACCGAAAGTAAAAAAACTTTTATTATATCTATAAACATTTAAAACTCCTCATATCAAATTAGTATTTTCATTATATCAAATTAATTATTAAATTACCACATCAATTTTGACTAAATTTTCTTAACTCTTTTATAAAATTCATCTTTTGAGATTTCTACTCTATGTTCTTTTTTATTAGATATTATTTTAGTTAAAATAAAGCTATTATCTTCTTCTTTAACTCTATCTATATTACTTTCTAACATATATAGTTTAACTTTAATAGAATATATAAAATTTTTCATCTCTTTAGGAATCTTACCAAATCTATCACGCACTTCTTCATTTAACTCTAATAATTCTTCATTAGACACAACTTCAGCATACCTTTTATATATAACTATTCTTTCATCTTTTTCTATATATTCTTTAGGTATATATCCATTATTTGCCAATAATATTTCGGTGTTTTTAAATTCTTGAACTTTTTCTCCTTTTAATCTATTAATTTCATTTTTTAGCATTTTAATATATAGATCATAACCAAAGGTATCTATAGCTCCATGTTGTTTTTCACCTAATATTTCTCCTGCTCCTCTTACATTTAAGTCTTCAAGAGAAAGTACATAACCTCCACCTTCTATACCTTCTATTTTTTCAAGACTTGCGTCTTTTTTCTTAGCTTTTTCAGTTTTAAATTCTTTATCTAAAAGATAGCAATAACCTTGTCTTTTACCTCTACCAACTCTTCCTCTTAATTGATAAATTTGAGATAGCCCAAGATTTGTATAATCTTCTATGATTATAGTATTAGCATTAGAAATATCTATACCATTTTCTATTATGGTTGATGCAATTAATACATCAAATTTCCCCTCATCAAAATCACTTATTATACTTTTAATTTGTTTAGGACTTAATTGCCCATGTATATACTCTACTTTAACAAAATTAGGTAATATATCCTTTATCAACTTCTTTTTTTCAGGCATTCCTTTAACATTATTAGTAATATAGAAAACTTGTCCATCTCTTGAAAGTTCCTTTAAAATAGCATTTTTCATATCTTCATCTGTTATTCTATCTGTAATTATAGGTAATCTATCCTGAGGAGAAGTTGATATTATAGATATATCTCTTATACCTAATAAAGCCATATTTAAAGTTCTTGGTATAGGGGTTGCACTAAGTGTTAATAGATGTATATCTGTTTTTTTCTTTTTAATTTTTTCTTTAGCTGTTACTCCAAATTTTTGTTCTTCATCTATTATTAATAATCCTAAATTTTTAAAATGAACATCATCCCCAAGTAATCTATGAGTTCCAACAACTAAATCTATACTTCCATCTTTTAAACCTTGTAATATATCTTTAGTATTTTTACCTGAAAGTCTTGAAAGATTAGCTACCTTTATCCCAAATTCTTCAAATCTATTATGACATCTTTCAAAATGCTGATTAGCTAAAACTGTTGTAGGGGCAAGAATTACACATTGATATCCATTTTCTATCGCTTTAAATGCTGCACGCATAGAAACTTCTGTTTTACCATATCCTACATCTCCAACAAGTAATCTATCCATAAGTATTCCACTTTCAAGATCATTTTTTATATCATCTATAGCTCTTTTTTGATCCAGAGTTAAATTAAAAGGAAATTTTTCTTCAAATTCTTCTTGCCAGACTGTATCTTTTTCAAAAGGTGGCTTTACTAAAAGGTGACGTCTTGCTTGTATTTCTAATAATTCCTTAGCAAATTTTTCTATATCTTCTTTTAATCTTTTTTCTTTTCTCTTAAACCCTTTAGTTCCTAGAGAATATAACTGTGGTGCATTACCAGTATATACATATTTACTTATTCTATCTAATTTTTCAACTGGTATATATAGCTTATCATTATCAGCATATTGAATATATAGGTAATCTCTATCATTTATATTAACTATTCCCTTATATTTACCTATACCAAATTCAACATGTATTACATAATCTTCTTCTAATATTTGATTTACAGAATTATACTTAATCCCTTTTCTTGAAAGAGCCTTTTTCTTTTCTCTTATTTCATCTTGATAATTTCTATCTTTATTTTTACTTACTTCTAACAAGTTAGAATTTTCTAATAAATTATCATATCTTTTTTTAAGAACATCTGTATTATCCTTATCAATCATAACTATTTGTTCTAATTTAAAATCTAATAATTCCTTATTTTCTAAGAATATTTCTATATTAGAGCCACTTAATAATTTAATCATTTGAACTATTTCTCTTTGTAATCCATTTAAACTATTAGCAAATATTCTAACATCTTCTATATTTTCTATAGATCTTTGATCATAACTAGAAAATACTTTTATATTTTCAAGTATGGTATCAAAGAAATCAAGTCTTATAGGGTCATCAAGGTTTGCTGGAAATATATCTATAATATCTCCTCTTATACCATACTCTCCTTTATTTTGAACTATATATGATTCTTTATATCCATTTTCAACAAAGAATTTTTTTAAGTCTTCTCTTTCATATTCTTCATTTTTACTTAAATCTTTATACCTAACTTCATCAAAAAATACTCTTAAAGCTAAATTTAAATCTAAAAATAGAATAGTTTTTTTACTATTCTTTAAAAACTCTATTATTTCTATATTAACACCTGTTAACTCAAGTTCTGAATTAGATGCCAAGTTTATATATCTAGCCTCATACTCACTTTCTCTTTGTTCTAGTATGTTATAGTAATAATCTAAATTTGAACTTACCGAACTTATTACAATAATTTTATTTAACTTCAGATTAAGCAAGTAATCTACGACATCTTCTTTATTTAACATTTCTTTTTTCTTCATAATATTTTTCTATACTTTCCTTTAACTTTTTAGACACTAACACCTGCAATTCTAATTCATCTGAATTAGTTTTTAACATTGCATACCTTCTAAATAACTCTGGTATTCTAAGTTCTTTTTTATTTACACTCTTATCATATTGCTTAAATATTTCTTCTATTACTCTATCAATTAAATATTTTCTAGCTTCTGTATATATTTTACTATTATTTATTAATAAAGGATTATTGTTTATTTCAATAACAGCATTATTAAACTTTCTATCATAATCTTCTTTTAGACAAATAGAACACATACCATCAAATGTATATGTAAATCTTTCCCCACAAATACTACATTTTTCCAAAGTATCATCATAATTACTTATATATATTTCAGCTATAGACTTTAAATATTCTTTATCTTCTTTATCTATATCCATTTTTTCAATATTTTCATATATCTTAGAAATATCTTCTGCTTTCATAGGACTTTTTTCTTTTAATTCATATGAAAGATTATTTTGTATTTCATTTAATTTCTGTATTTTTAAATTTCTTGCTTTTACAGCTCCTTTTTTATCATCCCAAATATTTAATTTTTGTATATTAGGATTATACTTTTGAATTTCATTTAATATTTCTCTTTTTCTTTCTTCTAAAACATATTTTATTATATGCTCATTAACATATATAGTTGAACTTTCATCCCCTTCAAAATATATACTAGATTCATAAAATCTAGGTTCTATATATTCTTTATAGTTAAATCTAGAGTTTGTATTATTAACATTAATCATATCAGATAAACTCTTCATTAATCACACCTCCATCAACTATATATTTCTTTCCAACTATTTTTAAATCTTCAGTAGAAGTTAAAAAACATTGTATTTCTTTTTCTAAAAAATAGTTGATTATTTGATTTTTTCTAAAATTATCAAAAAATGAAGTAATATCATCCATTAAGAATATGGGTTTTTTATTAAACTTATTTTCAATAAGCTCTATTTCTGATATTTTAAGTACAAATACTATAGATTTTTTCTCTCCTTGAGATGAATAATATCTCGCATTCTTATTATTCAATTCAAATATATATTCATCTTTATGTATACCATAATTAGAAAATCCCACTAATAGGTCTGAATTTTGTTTACTTTTTAAAAATTCCCTTATTTCATTTTTTAACTTTTCAATATCTTCAAATTCTTTTAATTTCATAAAATTTTCATATTTTAATACTAAGGTATGCTCTTCATTAAATAATTCTTTATAGTTTTTATCTAAGATATTATTTAATTCATTAATATACTCATTACGAATAAGCAATATTTTTGCACACAATTCCACATATTTTTCATTGTATATTTCAAACATACTATCTTCAATTTTCTTTTCTTTAAGGTACTTATTTCTTACCTTTAAGATTTTTTCATAATTTACTATAGCTTCTAAGTACGTTCTATTTATTTGAGATATTTCGTAATTGAAAAATGTCCTTCTAATAGAAGGATTCCCCATTACTAATTCAACATCTTCTGGTATAAATGAAACAGCTAATATATCACCTATATAGTCTATGTACTTTATCTTCTCACCATTTTTATAGTATTTTTTTTCATCTTTAAATAGATTAATAGAATAATTTGACATATCCTCTAGTTTTATAAATACCTTAGCATCATTTACATCATAATTTATCATTTCAGAATTTTTTTTAGTTCTAAAACTTTTACCAGTTGCTCCAAAATATACAGCTTCCATAAAACTTGTTTTACCTTGTGCATTTTGACCATATATCAAGTTAAATCCACGAGATAACTTTACTTTTTTATCTTTTAAATTTCTAAATCCAGAAAAATATATTTCTTTTATCATTTAACTATGATACTTTCTCCATTTAATTCTACTTTCATACCTCTGTATATTTTTCTTCCTCTTCTTGTTTCTACAACTCCATCTACTAAAACATACCCATCAAGTATAAGTTCTTTAGCATTTGATCCACTTTCAACAAGATTTGCAAACTTTAAAAGTTGATCTAATTTTATATATTCACCTGTTATGTTTATTTCCATATTTCACCTCTCAATTAATTATACTAAATATGTTTAAATTTATCAATTAGAAAGAAAAGGGGCTGTTGCAATAA
>NZ_LOHY01000081.1 GCF_001559795.1 Pseudostreptobacillus hongkongensis
AATTGAAAATTTAAAGTACAATATGGAATATCGAATACTGGACTTTATTGCCTTTTTAAGGTATAATTTAAAGTGAAATAGTATACGATAGGAGAAAAAATGGAAAAGTATTTTAAATCTAATGATGGTGTTATGATACCATACATATCTTATGAAAATAATAATAAGAAAAAAGTTATAATATTACATGACTATTTTGAACATATTGAAAGATATGATGAAGTTGCAGATTTAATAAGTCAAAATGGATTTGATTCATATGTTTTAGAATATAGAGGTCATGGGAAACTAGCAAATGATAGTATACTTGATTTTGGAAAAGGTGGAATAAATCAGGTTTTAACTGACATTAAGTTATTTATTAAGCACAATTTCTCTAATGTAAACTATGGAGATATAATATTTATTGGTCAAGGTTTAGGAGCACTAATATCTACATATTTATTAGAACATTATCCTTTTAAAAATACGATTTTAATATCAATGCAACTTGATAAGAGATTTTCTCTTTTTACGGGATATAATATTACTAAGATTGAAAATAAGTTAGGGTTTAAGAAAAGTATATTTAATAACTTAAATTCTATTTTAAATAGAGAATTCAAAAAAGAAAAAGAATCAGAAAAACTTGCATGGCTAACAAGAGATAAGGAAGAGATAGAAAAAATAAAAAATGATGATAAAATATTGAGATCAGGTTCTCCAAGTTGTTTTATGGACATAATTTCTCTTACTAGAAATGTAAAGAAAAATATATTAAAAATTAGAGAATTTACTAATATATATATTATTTATGGAACTAAGGATCCTTTAGTTTTAGAAAGTAAATTAAAAAAATATATGCAAAAATTAAATACAGGATTTAGAAAAATAAAGTTCCTAAAAATAAATAATGGAAGACATTTAGTTTTGCATGAAATTAATAGGGATTTAGTCCTTGAAGAAATAATAAGATTTTTAAAAGAGGTAAAATGATGGGAAAAATTGATATATATTCGCCTATAGATAATAGCTTTATAGGTAGTGTAAATAAAATGAGTGTTGAAGATATTGATAATATATATATAAAAGCAAGAAAATCTTTCAAAGAATGGAAAATGTTATCAGCAGTTGAAAGAGCATCATATATACATAAAGCAGCTGATGAACTTGAAAAAATGAAAGAAGAAGTTGCTGAACTTATGACAAGAGAAATATCTAAATCATATAAAGATAGTTTAGTAGAAGTAGAAAGAACAGTATATTTAATGAAATATACTGCAGAAGAAGGACTAAGAATTTTTGGTGAAGTTTATGAAGGTGGTAATTATGACAAGTCAAATAATGGACGTATGTCTATAGTTAAAAGAGAACCTTTAGGTGTAGTATTAGCTATAGCACCATTTAATTATCCAGTAAATTTATCAGCATCTAAAATAGCACCAGCCCTTATTTCAGGTAATGTTGTAATATTTAAACCACCTACACAAGGAGCACTTTCAGGATTAAAGGTTGTAGAAGCTTTTCATAAAGCTGGATTACCAGAAGAAGTTTTACAATCAGCAACAGGAAAAGGAAGTGAAATTGGAGATTATTTAAATACACATCATGAAATTAATTTTATTAATTTTACAGGAAGTACACCAGTTGGTCAAAGAATAGGGATGCAAGCAGGTATGAAACCTATAATGCTTGAACTTGGTGGTAAAGATGCTGCTATAGTTTTAGAAGATGCAGATTTAGAAAAAGCAAGTAATGATATAGTAAGTGGAGCTTTTTCTTATTCTGGACAAAGATGTACAGCTATTAAAAGAGTTTTAGTTATGGAATCAGTTGCAGATAAATTATCAGAATTACTTAAAGAGAAAGTATCTAAGTTGACTGTAGGTAATCCGTTTGATAATGTTAATATAACACCTTTAATAGATAATAAAGCAGCAGATTTTGTTGAAAAACTATATCTTGATGCTAAAAATAAAGGGGCAATTGAATTAACTAAATTTAAAAGAGAGAATAATTTAATATATCCAACTCTTATGGATAATGTGAGTTTAGATATGGAACTTGCAACAGTTGAACCTTTTGGTCCAATATTACCGATAATAAGAGTTAAAACTGAGGAAGAAATACTTGAAATAGCTAATGCATCAGAATATGGGTTACAATCTTCAGTATTTACAAAAGATATAAATAAAGCATTTGAATTTGCTTCTAAATTAGAAGTTGGTACAGTTAATATAAATGAAAAAACTCAAAGAGGTCCTGATAATTTTCCTTTTTTAGGGATTAAAAATTCAGGAGTTGGAGTTCAAGGTATTAGAAATAGTATTTTGTCTATGATGAAAATAAAAACTATAGTTATAAATATTTGAAAGGAAGATTAAAATGAAATATTATGGTGGAATAGATTTAGGTGGAACAAATTCTAAAATAGGTCTTTTAGATGAAAAGGGTAATATAATTTTTACAGTATATGCTAAAACAGAATCGTCTTACGGTTATGAAGCTATAGTGAAAAAGTTAATAGATATATTGAAAGTTGAAATGAAAAATCGTGATATTGAATTTGAAAATTTAATATCTTTAGGTGTAGGAGTTCCAGGTCCTGTAGTTAATAAATCAACTGTATTAATGTGGGCTAATTTCCCTTGGCCAAAAGATTTAAATCTAGCTGAAGCCTTTTCTAAAGAATTAGGTAAGCCTGTATTTATAGATAATGATGTTAATGTAATTACTTTAGGTGAACTATGGGTAGGTGCAGCTAAAGGTTATAAAAATGTTTTAGGTATGGCTGTAGGAACAGGAATAGGTGCTGGAGTAGTTGTAAATGGTGAAGTTGTATCAGGTAAAAATGGTGCAGGAGGAGAAATAGGACATATTACACTTGAAAAAAATGGTAAACTTTGTGGATGTGGAAAAAGAGGCTGTTTTGAAGCTTATGCATCATCAACAGGTATAACTAGACTTGCAATAGATAGATTAACAGTTAATAAATCTAATATGCTATATGAAGTGACTAAAGATAGAAAGCCAGAAACTATAGATGTATTTGAATGTGCAAAACAAGGAGATGAATTTTCTCTTTCAATAGTAGATGAAACTTGCGAACGTTTAGCACAAGGAATATCACAAGCACTTACTATACTTGATTCAGATGTAGTAGTAATAGGAGGTGGAGTTGCTCTTGCTGGAGATTTCTTAATAGATAAAATTAAAAAATATATTCCAGAATTTTTAATTCCATCTATAGCCCAAAATATAGAAATAAAGGTTGCAAAATTAGGAAATGATGCAGGTATCTATGGTGCTGCATATTTAGCTATGCAATCAGTAAAATAGGAGAGTGAAAAAATATGGGTACCAGTAGTTCCATTTTACCCCAGATTATTTTAATAATAGTATTGATATTTGTTAATGCATTTTTCTCGGCAAGTGAAATGGCAATAGTCTCGGTTAATAAAAATAGACTTAAAATTTTAATAGAAGAAGGAAATGAAAAAGCCAAGAAATTAGATAAGTTAATGGAAGACCCATCTAAATTGTTATCAACTATACAAATAGGTATAACTTTAGCAGGATTCTTAGCTTCAGCATCAGCAGCTGTTGCTATATCAGATCCTTTTAAACAGCTTTTAATGATGATGAATGTACCTTATTATAGTCAGTTATCACTGCTTATAGTAACTATGTTACTTTCATATTTATCTTTAGTTTTCGGTGAACTAATTCCTAAACAGATTGCATTATTAAATTCAGAAAAAATAGCGCTTGCTAATATAAATATAATAATGTTTGTTTACAGAGTATTTATTCCTTTTATTAAAATACTTACTTTTTCAACTAATATAGTATTAGCTATATTTAATATTAAGGAAAAAAGTGATTTAGAAACAGTTTCAAAAGAAGAAATAAAATTAATGGTAAATGATAGTGAAATAAAAGATTCAGAAAGAGAAATGATAGAAAAAATAATGGATTTTGATGATAAGGTTGCAAGAGAAATAATGATACCAAGAACATCAATGTTTGCTTTAGATGTTAACTCTGATATTAAAGATATTTTTGAATCTGAAAATATAATAAGATATTCAAGAATACCTGTATATTTTGAAGATTTAGATAATATTGTAGGTATATTACATACTAAAAGTTTACTTAAAAGAGCTTATGAAATTGGATTTGATGATATAGATATTAAATCTCTTCTACAAGAAGCATATTTTGTTCCTGAAACTAAAAAAATACAGTCTTTATTTATTGAAATGAAAAATTTGAAAAAACATATTGCAATATTAATAGATGAATATGGTGGGGTTTCAGGAATTGTAACACTTGAGGATCTTTTAGAAGAAATAGTGGGTAATATTAATGATGAATATGATATGGAAAATGATGATATTCAAAAATTATCTAAAAATAAGTATTTAGTAAATGCAGCTATAAGTATAAATGATTTAAATGATGCTTTAAATATAGAGATGGTTTCTAATCATTATGATTCATTAAATGGTATAATCATAGAAAAATTAGGATATATACCTATAGATAATAATAAAATCAAGGATTTAATTATAGGTAATTTAAAAATAAAAGTTGTTAAAGTTAAAAATAAAAGAATAGAAAAAGTTATTCTTGAAATTATGGAAGAGGAGAAAAATGAAATATAAATTAATAGCTACTGATATGGATGGAACTTTATTAAATTCTGAAGTTAAAGTATCAGAAAATAATATTAGATCTATAATAGATGCACAGAAAAAAGGAATAACTTTTGTACTTGCAAGTGGAAGACCTTCATTTGCTATGCATGATATAGCTAAGACATTAGAAATGGAAAAATTTGGAGGATATATAGTATCTTTCAATGGTGGAGAAGTAATAAACTGTAAAACTAATGAAAGAATATTTAATAAAGGATTAACTAAAGAAGAAATTATTGCAATGTATAACTATGCACAAGAAAATAAGATATCTTTTTTAACATATAATGATGATATTCTTTATACAAATAGTATTGATGAATATACTAAAGTTGAAGCAGGGTTTACATTTGGGAAATTAATTATTATAGAAGATATAGAAAAACTTGATTTCACAAAAACAACTAAATGTATGTTATTATCATATCCAGATAATTTAATTAAACATGAAGAAATTTTAAAAAGTAGTAAATATGTAGAAAAATTAAATTTTGCAAGATCTATGCCTATATTTTTAGAAGTAACTAACAAGGATGTAGATAAAGGTAAAACTATGGCTGAATTAATTAAACTATTAAATATTGATAAATCAGAATTTATAGCAGCTGGAGATAGCTATAACGATATTCCTCTATTAGAAGCAGCTGGATTAAAAGTAGCACCAAGTAATGCTAAAGATGAAATAAAAGAAATGGTAGATTATGTTGGTGTTAGCAATAATGAAGGTATAATAGCAGATTTAATAGAAAAATATGTAGATTAATGTTTACAAGTATTTTAAAATATGTTAATATTAAAGAAATGCGATAAAATAAAAGTGTGGAGGACAATATGAGAAGAATTATTGTAGCAGGAAACTGGAAAATGAACAAAACTAGAAAAGAAACTGAAGATTTCTTTAAAGCATTAAAACCTTTAGTAGAAGGTAAAGATAAAGTTGAAATGGTAATAGGAGTTCCATTTACAAATTTAGAAACTGCAGTAAGAGAAGCAGGAAATGTTAAAATTGCAGCACAAAATATGAATCCTAAAGAAAGCGGAGCATATACTGGAGAAATTTCACCATTAATGCTTAAAGATTTAGGTGTAGAATATGTAATTTTAGGACATTCAGAAAGAAGAGAATACTACAAAGAAAGTAATGAATTTATAAACGAAAAAGTTAAATCAGCTTTAAGTCATGATTTAAAACCTATCTTATGTTTCGGAGAAACTTTAGAACAAAGAGAAGGAAATATAACTGAAAAAGTTGTTGAAGAACAAATAAGAGAAGGATTAAAAGATATAACTAAAGAACAAATGGCAAATGTAGTACTTGCATATGAACCAGTATGGGCTATAGGAACAGGTAAAACAGCTACTTCACTTCAAGCACAAGAAGTTCATGCATTTATTAGAAACTTATTAACTGATATGTTTGGAAAAGAAGTTGCTGAAAATGTAACTGTTCAATATGGTGGATCAATGAAACCTGAAAATGCATTAGAATTAATGTCACAAACAGATATAGATGGTGGATTAATCGGTGGAGCAGCACTTGATCCAAGTAGTTTTGCTAAGTTAGTTGAAGCAGGAATACAAGCACTATAAGGGAGGGAAAATGTTACAAAATTTATTAGTTGCAATACTTTTCATATTAGCTGTAGTTTTAATAACAGTAATTTTATTGCAACCAGATAGAAGTAGAGCAATAGCTAAAACAGCAAATGTTTTAGATCAAGAAAAAGAAGGAATAGAAAAATTTACAGAATATACTGCATTTTTATTCTTAGCTGTCGCAGTTTTATATAATATTCTTAGATAAAATTATATAAAAATCACATAAAATTATTATTTTTAGGGCATTTGGGCTTGACAAACTAAGAAAAAAGAGTATAATTATATTGATTAACATTAAGGAGGAAATTTATGTCTAAAAAACAATTTGTTGAAGAATATTCAAAATTAACTGGGGAAACTAAAAAAAGATCTGAAGAATTAGTTAACGCTTTCTTAGAAGCAGTAGAAAACACTGTTATGAGTGGAAATGATGTTCAATTCGTTGGATGGGGATCATTCAAAGTTCAAGAAAGAGAAGCAAGAGAAGGAATCAACCCTAGAACTAAAACAAAAATTAAAATACCTGCAAAGAAAGTTTTAAAATTCAAAGTTGGTAAAAAATTATCTGATAAAATTTCAAAAGCTAAATAAATTTTAAATATATAAATATGAGTGGAGTATGATCTACTCATATTTTTTTATGCAATAAATTTGCAAACAAACTATTGTAAACACATTAATGCAAACGGTTAAATTAAGTTGACAAATTTCACTAAATGTATTAGAATAGACATAGATACCAAATATGGAGGTTATAATGGATAAAGAAATTTTAAAGGAGAAAATATTACTTTCTTTAAGAAGACAATATAGTAAAACTTTAGAAGAAGCTAAAGAATATGAAATTTATTATGCAGTTGCACGTGCAACAATGGATGAGATAACAGAACAATGGTACAATACTAAAAAAACTCGTGCTAAAGATAAAGTTAAACAAATGTATTATTTATCTGCTGAATTTTTAATGGGAAGATATATGAGTAATAACTTAATTAACTTAGGGTACAATGAAGTTATGAAAGAAGTTCTTGAAGAATTAGGAGTAGATATTAATAAATTAGAAGATTGTGAAATGGATGCTGGACTTGGAAACGGAGGTCTTGGAAGACTAGCAGCTTGTTTCTTAGATTCACTTGCAACACTTGGATTACCAGGACATGGATATGGTTTAAGATATAAATATGGAATGTTTGAGCAAAAAATAGAAAATGGATTCCAAGTAGAATATCCTGATAATTGGCAGCAATATGGTACACCATGGAGTATTAAAAGAATAGACAGAGTATTTGAAGTTAAATTCGGTGGAGAAATTGAAATACATAAAGATGAAGTAGGGAAAGAATACTTTAAGAGAGTTAATACTGAAAATGTTCTAGCTGTAGCTTATGATGTTCCAGTTATTGGTTATGGTAATGGGGTTATAAACACTCTAAGATTATGGGAAGCTCAATCACCAGAAGGATTTGACTTACAATTATTTAATTCTCAAAATTATGTAAGAGCATCAGAAAAAGAAATTAGAGCTAAAGATATATCAAGAGTTCTATATCCAAATGATACTGAAAGAGAAGGGAAAATATTAAGACTTAAACAACAATTCTTCTTTACATCAGCATCATTACAAGATATTATAAGAAGACATAAATCAATGTTTGGTAATAATTTCTCTATATTACCTGAAAAAGTTGCTATACAATTAAATGATACACATCCAGTAGTAGCTATTCCGGAATTAATGAGAATCTTATTAGATCAAGAGAAATTAAGTTGGGATGAAGCGTGGGATATATGTACTAAAGTATTTGCATATACTAACCATACTATTTTATCAGAAGCATTAGAAAAATGGGAAATAAATATATTTAGACCATTATTACCAAGAATCTATCAAATAATTGAAGAAATAAATAGAAGATTTTTAAATGAGTTATCACAAAAATGTGGAGATGATTCTGAAAAAATTAAGAGAATGAGTATAATTGGTGATGACAAAGTTAAGATGGCATGGCTTGCAATAGTTGGTTCTCATGCTGTAAATGGAGTTGCAGCCCTACATACTGAAATCTTAAAACATCAAGAATTAAAAGATTGGTATGAAATATACCCTGAAAAATTCCAAAATAAAACTAATGGAGTTACTCAAAGAAGATGGTTATTAAAAGCTAACCCAGAACTTGCAGAATTAATAACTGAATTAATTGGTGATAAATGGATAACTGATTTATCTGAATTAAAGAAATTAGAAGCATATATAGATGATGAAAATGTATTATCTAGATTATCTGATATAAAGAAAGATAATAAAATTAAATTGGCTAAATATATTAAAGAAAATACAGGTATAGAAGTTGATGTTAATTCTATATTTGATATTCAAGTTAAAAGATTACATGAATACAAACGTCAATTATTAAATGTGTTACATATAATGGATTTATATAATAAAGTAAAAGCAAATCCTCTATTAGACATTACTCCTAGAACCTTTATATTCGGTGCAAAAGCAGCATCAGGATATAGAAGAGCTAAAGGAATAATAAAATTAATAAATACAGTTGCAGAAGTTATTAATAATGATACAAGTATTAATAATAAAATAAAAGTAGTATTCTTAGAAAATTATAGAGTATCACTTGCAGAAAAAATATTCCCAGCAGCTGATATTTCAGAACAAATATCAACAGCAGGAAAAGAAGCTTCAGGAACTGGTAATATGAAATTTATGATAAATGGAGCTTTAACTTTAGGAACTATGGATGGAGCTAATGTTGAAATAGTTGAAGAAGTTGGACTTGAAAATGCATATATATTCGGTTTAGAAGCTGATGAAGTTTCAAGACTTGAAGGATATGGTAAATATGATCCAAGACAAGACTATGAAGTTGTAGAAGGACTTAAAGAAGTAATGGAGCAATTAATAGATGGAACTTATGATGATGCTCATACTGGAATATTTAGAGAATTATACAATTCATTATTAAATGGAGTAGAAGGTAATAGACCAGATGTTTACTTTGTATTAAAAGACTTTGCTGATTATAGAAAAGCTCAAGAAAAGATAAGTAAAGATTATAAAGATCAAAAATCTTGGATAAGAAAATCACTAATTAATATAGCAAATGGTGGAAAATTCAGCTCTGATAGAACTATATTAGATTATGCTGAAAATATTTGGGATATTAAACAAAACTTACCAAGAAACTATATAAAAGAATAGCTATTTATAAGGATTAGTGCATAATATTATTTATGCACTAATTTTTTATTTTTATTTTCAAAACGTTTGTTTTTTATTATATATTTAAATGAACATTTTATTTATTATAGAATAAATATTGACTAGAAAATATTTTTAGAGTATACTTTTATAAAATGATATTATTATAAATAATAAATATATTTTTTACTATATCGGAGGTATTATAAAATGAATATTACAAAATTAGGTATTTTAAGTTTAATGTTAATCAGTAGCATTACATGGGCTACTATTCCCGAAGGTAGTGCAACTGGAGAAGATTCTGTAGCTATTGGTAAGTATTCTAGGGCAGAAGGTTGGTTTTCTACTGCAATAGGTTACCAAAGTAATGCACATGGATACTCAAGTATAAGTATTGGAGATTTTGCATCAGCAGGTACGGCTGTTCCTAATGATCCAACAGGAGGAGAAAATAATTCTATCGCTATTGGGAGTTATGCAAAAGCTTTAAAGGAAAATGCAATAGCATTAGGAGCATCTGCTGCGGCAGGTAAAAATGCTATAGCTATAGGAGAAGATGCACAAGCTGTAAATAAACATTCAATCTCTTTAGGTTTTGGTTCAATATCTAAAGGAGACACATCAATCTCAATTGGAGATTACTCTCTAACAGAATCTAAAAGTTCAGTAGCATTAGGTGAAAATGCTAGAACTATTCACAATAAATCAGTAGCATTAGGTTATGGTGCAGTATCATTAGAAGAAAATACAATATCTGTAGCATATAAAGATCCAAATATTGCAATTGACAACCAACCCGAAGAACCATTTTACAGAAAAATTGTAGGTCTTGCAGATGGTGTAAATGATCACGATGCAGTAAATGTTTCACAACTTAAAGGATTAGAAAGTTCTTTAAGTTCTAAAATCAATGCTTTTTCTATGACTGAGGTAAAAGCAAATGCTGGAATTTCTTCAGCTATGGCAATGGCAGCATTACCTCAACCTACAGGAAAAGGAATAAGTTTAGGGGCATCTGTTGGTATGTATATGGGACAACCTTCTTATGCATTAGGTGTTAGTGGTACTGAAGGGAATGTTAGATATAATATAAATACATCATTAACATCAAAAGCTAATGTAGGATTTTCAGCAGGTATTGGATATACATTTAAAGAAAAAGAGGTTCTTCACAAATATTTA